>JASHTC010000033.1 GCA_030040755.1 Thermoplasmata archaeon
GCACGAGCCCGCCGAGCAGTATGAACCCACCCGCGGCGACCCCGAGGACCCGCCACAGGAACCGGTGGACCCGACGGTCGCGGTGCGAGAACGACACGGGCGGGCTCCTTCGGCTAGCGTCGCCGCGGGCGGAGGAGCAGTTCGAGGAGCGCCTTCTGGGCGTGCAGCCGGTTCTCCGCCTGGTCCCAGATCGCGGCGCGCGGGCCGTCCATCACCTCGTCGGTGATCTCTTCTCCGCGGTGCGCGGGAAGGTCGTGGAGGACAAAGGCGCGGGGCGCCGCCTTCTCGAGGAGCGACGCGTTGACCTGGAATCCCTGGAAGGCGGCCTGCCGGGCGACCTTCTGCGCCTCGTCCCCCATCGACACCCAGACGTCCGTGTACAGCGCGTCCGCCCCCGCGACCGCGTTGGCGGGGTCGTGGGTGAGGAGGATCCGACTCCCGGACCTCCGGGCGAGCCCCTGCGCGGCCGAGACGACCTCGGGCCGGGGAGGGTACTCGACCGGGGTCGCGGCGGTCAGGTCGAGGCCCACCGCGGCCGACCCGAGGAGGAGCGAGTGGAGGACGTTGTTCCCGTCGCCGATCCACGCCAGGCGGTGTCCGCGGAACCGGCCCTTCCACCGCTCGTGCATCGTCAAGAGGTCGGCCACGACCTGGCAGGGGTGCTCGAGGTCGTCCAGTGCGTTGATGACCGGGATCGACGCGTGACGCGCGAGCTCGACCTCGTCGGCGTGTCGGAAGGCTCGGTAGGCAATCCCGTCCACGTAGCGCGAGAGCACCCGGGCGGTGTCGGCGATCGTCTCCCCGCGCCCGAGCTGCAGGTCCTGGGCGGAGAGGAACAGCGAATGGCCTCCCAGGTCGTGGGCGGCGACCTCGAACGACGTCCGGGTCCGGGTCGACGGTTTCTCGAAGATCAGGGCGAGCGTCCGGCCCTTCAGCGGGGCGGGGCTCCGGCCTCGGGCCCGCAGGCGCTTCAGCGTCGTCGCTCGGGTCAGGATGGCGGGGAGGCGGTCGGCGATGTCGGAGATGGAGAGTAGGTCCTTGGACCGTGGCATAGTCTGACCGGGATTAGCAGAACTCGGGCGGTTAAGTCGTTGGGGTGGCGCTCGGCGAGCCGGGGCCGCCCGAGCCCTACGACCGCTGGGGGGGGTCCCGTGGAGCGAGCCCGGCGAGCTCGAGCACGTCCCCGTGGCCGCGGGCGAACTCCCCCCGTCGAGTCGCCCCCACCGGGACATAGGAGAGCTCCCGCCAGAGCCGGTGGGTGGGCGGGCGTCGCGGGCCGGGGCCCGTGAACAGGAAGTGCAGGTCCCAGTGGAGGTCCTCCGCCGTGGAGTCCGGGCGGCGGTAGGTTTCGGAGAAGACCTGCGGGCCCGAGAGGCCCGTTAGCTCCAGGCCGAGCAGCTCCCGTCCGACCCGGTGGGCCGCCTCGCTCGGCGACTCGAACAGGAGGAGCTGGGTCGCCGGGAGCATCCAGCGCTCCCCGACCCGGGCGGCCCGCGCCGGGTCCAGGCCCCCGAGCTCTTCCCATTCGGGGCCGGGCGCGATGTGGCCCACGAGCGCCCGCTTCGGGTCGTCGGGGGCCGTGAGGATCAGGAAGGCGCTCAGGCACATCCCATCGGAGGGGACGACCGAGTGACCCGGTCCGACCGGCGCGAAGCCGGGACTGAGGCGGGCGAATCGTCGCGCCATCCGGGCCCGGGGAGGGGCCAGCCCCATTTGGGGTTGATGGCGCGCCCCGGGACCCCGCGGCGGAGTCAGACATAAGAAGCCACCCCGGCTGGGCCGCCCCGAGGGATATTCCGTGCCGACCCGCTCGAGGAAGGAGAAGCCGTCCGACCCGGTCGCGACCCCCGCTGGCGGAGCGCACCGAGCGCCGAAGGGGCGACGGGTGTACATGGTCACCGGCGGGGTGACCAAGTTCGCCAAGGCCCATCCCGCGATGGATTTCCGCCTGATGGTCAAGCGCGCCTACGATTACGCGGTGAAGGGAATCCCCAACCTGACGAAGGACCGGATCGACGGGACCCGGATCTCCTACTTCTCGGACCATTTCTCCCGTCAGCTCAAGGCGGCCAGCATGGTCCAGGACTACCTCGGGCTGAACCCGAAGGGATCGGTCCGGATAGAGTGGGGCGGGGCGACCGGCGGCGAGTGCTTCCAGGCGGCGTACGAGGCGGTCGCCAGCGGGCGGATGGATGTCTGTCTCGCGGCCGGGTACGAGACGATGAGCCGAGTCGCGACCTGGAAGGGCAACGAGTTCATCGCGCTGGCCTCGGACACGAACTTCGACTTTCCGCTCGGAGGATTCTACACCGGCTACTACGCCCTGATGGTCGTGCGTCACATCTACGAGTACCTGCGCCTCACCCGGTTCGCCCACGTCCAGGACGAACGGGAGGCGCAGCGCCTCGCCATCCAGGAGGGGAGCCGGATCATGAGCATGGTCTCGGTGAAGAACCACCGGAACGCCCTGCACAACCCCTACGCGCAGTATCCGAAGCGTCTGACCGTCCAGGACGTCCTGAACTCGGAGATGATCAGCTACCCGCTCACGCGCGAGCAGATCTGCACCATGAGCGACGGGGCCGCGGTCGCCTTCCTCTGCTCGGAGTCGGTCGCCCGGGAGTTCACCGACCGGCCGGTGCTCGTCAAGGGCGTGGGGTGCGGGACCGACACGATGCGGCTGGCCGACCGCCCGTTCGGGAAGGTCCCCTTGATGCCGAACGAGTCGGCCCGAGACTACGCCCACCTTCCCTACCCCGGGGTCCACTCCTTCCGCGCGGGCCGCGCGGCCGGCCTCGAGGCCTACCGGATGGCCGGTATCACGGACCCGAACCGGGAGCTCGACTTCATCGAACTGCACGACGCCTACGCCTCCAGCGAGATCCAGACCTACGAGGACCTGGGTCTCTGCCGGTACGGGGAGGGGTACGGGTTCGTGGAGCGGGGCGACCCGTTCCTCCGCGGGATCGATTACGGCTTCCCGACCCCCCACGCGGGAGCCATCCCGGTGAACCCCTCGGGCGGGCTGATCGCCTGCGGGCACCCGGTCGGCGCGACCGGCTTGATGCAGGGGGTCTTCGCCTTCTGGCAGCTCCAGGGAACGGTCCCCCAGCACTTCGGGGACCCGGCCCTCCAGCTGAAGGACCCGAAGCGCGGGGCGATCCACAGCCACGCGGGGACCGGTTCGAGCGTCACGGTCTCGATCCTGGAGCGGGGGTTCCGATGAAGGCGCGTCCCCCGACCCTCACGAAGTTCCGGGACGTCCAGGCCGAGCTGGCGCGCAGCGGGGCCGCGCTCTTCCGCGACCCGGACGGGGTCGAGAGTCTCGTGGTCCGCTACCCGTACGCCATCGAGTACATCCACAGCTACGCGGAGGACTCTCCGTTCTTCCTCGGCCTGGCCGAGGGGCGGCTCCGGGGCTCGCGGTGCACGAAGTCGGGGTGCGGGTGCGTCTACGCCACTCCGCGCAGCCACTGCATGGAGTGCGGGTCCCCGACGGAGTGGGTCGACCTGCCGAAGGCCGGGAAGCTCCACTCCTGGACCACCTGCCACTTCGGTTCCGAGGCGTTCCTGAAGGAGACGCCCTACAACCTGGCGCTCGTCGAGTTCGACGGGGTCAACAGCCTGCTGCTCGTTCGGCTGAAGGACGCCCGGGAATCCGACCTCTACGTCGGCATGCCGGTCGAGGCGCGGTTCGACCCGAACCCAAAGTACGCGGTCACCGACATCTGGTTCGTGCCGAAGTAGGTCCACGCGGGAGCGGGTCGGAGTTCCCGGGCCATCTCCCAGGAACCGGGGCGCGACCCCCGAAGGGGGAAAGGGTTGGGTAGACCGTCCGGCCTGCTCCCCTACTGGGTTCCGGGGGGCGGAGGGGGCACCTGACCGCCCGGCGGGGGCGCGGTGCTCCAGGCGGGTTGACCCGGCTGGCCCATCGGGGGAGGGGGTGGCGTCTTCTTCTTCCGCATCACGAGGACGAGGACCAGGGCCACGACCACCACGACGACCACCACGCCGACGAGGATGTAGATCCAGGAGCTGACGCCCGAGGAGCTGCTGGAGGTCGACGTGCACGAGGTCCCCGTGCAGGTCCCGCTACCGCCACCCGGGCTACCGGGGCCGTAGTTGCTCCCGAGCCAGCTGTAGCTGTAGGACGTCGAGGTTCCCGTCACGGCCACTGCGTTGAGCGTGAAGCTCGCGGACGGGGGGAGGAGGAGGGTCGCGATCGAGAAGGAGAGCGTGGCACCCCCGTTCGAGGCGGTGAAGAAGAGCGGTCCGAACTCTCCCGCGTTCGACGTCGCGCCGTAGTAGAAGCCGGCGGTCGTGTTGTTGCTGAACCAGGCGTAGGCCGTGGCGTTGCCCGCCCCCGACCCGCCGAACCAGACCTCGTAGATGTAGTTCGAGCTGTCGAGGACGACCGTGCCGGCCACGGTGAACTGGACCGAGATGTTCGGCCCGCTCGAGTAACTCGAGCTCACGGCGATCAGGTCGGAGTTGGGGCTCGACCCGCTCGCGGACTGAGTGAACGATAGGTTGTATCCGCTTCCGCTCGCTGCGGCCAACCCGCTGAGCGCGAGAAGGCATGTTACGGTCGCCACCACGGCGAGCCCCAGTCCAGGGCCCGCCCACCTCGTTCTCTCCATGTTGTTGTGCTCGGTCCCTTCCCGTCCGTCGGGGAGACAGGCTCGCACGGGGCTCTCAGGTCATAAGGCTTCCGAAATTCTCGACAGGCCGTGGACGGGGGCCCGGGGGAGGTGCCGCGGGCCGGGCTTGAACCGGCGGCTTCAAGATCTTCAGTCTTGCACTCTCCCAAACTGAGTTACCGCGGCACGGTGGCGCGAGGGGGGGTTCCGGCCTATTATAGTTCTCCCGTGGGAGGGTGCGCGGGGGACCGGTGTCGGCGGGCGAGCGGGTCGTGCGCGTCACGCGGTCGCTCCCCCGCTCGGCCCGCGCGAGCGACCCTCCTCTCCGGCTCCGGCCGCACGGCGCCGTGACCGTGCTCGAACGATCCGACGAGTGGCCGGCGTTCCTGCTGGTGATGACCCCGGGCGGGGAGGTCGGCTGGGTGCCCGAACGCTGCCTCGGCCCCGAGCGCCCCCGTACCCGGGTGCGCCGGGGGTACGACACGACGAGCCTCGAGCCGTCCGTCGGGGAAACG
>JASHTC010000034.1 GCA_030040755.1 Thermoplasmata archaeon
CGCACGGCCCGTGTCGCGTGCCGGATTGCGACGACGGCGGCAACGTCCGCCAAAAGGGCGCCGAGGATCCACCCATACACGATGGACTGGACGCTAGGCCGGAGCGCAAAGAAGGCCATCGGGAACCCATACATCCCGATGCTGCCCAGGATGTTGACCACCGAGTAGCCGACATACCGCTGGAGCCCGAGGAGCACGCCGGAGAGGATCATTCCGCCGGTGAGAAGTCCGGAGTACACCCCGAGAAGCTGGAGCGTGGACGTGTACTGGCTCGAGTGGAAGAGAAGGGAGCTCAGGCCGCTCGAGAGCACGACCGCGATCCCGACGGCCGCGAGGGAGAGAAGGGTGGTGCTCAGGTAGGACATCCCGACGTACGTGCGGGTCATCGCGGGATCCCGCCGACCCTGGTTGTACGACAGGAAGTGCGTGAATCCCCGGCCGAGACCCAGCGTGGCGAGGTACGGCACGATCCAGGCGATCGCAGAGAGGATGACGATCGCGCCGAGCTCGTCGAGCGGGACCACGCGCGCCAAGTAGAGGTAGAATACCGCCCCGGCCAGCGTGAGGGATAGGGTGCTGGCAAACACCCAAGACACCCCGCCCTGAGGGACGGCGAGGGACTCGTCCTGCGGCTCCCTCATCATCCGTCCCACGCTCCCATCGCTAGTGGCCCCTCGTTTCTCTCCGATCCGCAAACGCCGTCGACGGCATTAGGCTCCCTCCGCCAGCCGCGCACGTCGATGCCATCGAAGCACGGCCAAAGAGCCCTCAAATCCACAGAGACTCGTCCGGAGTGTTTCAAGCCGGCCCGAGGGTAAAATGCTTGCGAGGTCGAGGGGGGTGCAAGAGCCTGCGGAACCGAGAGCAATCATCAGCCCGTCTACGACAAGCGGCCGTCCCGTAGGGTGGCGTAGTGCCGTACGGGTCAGCGGGTCAATCCTCGAGGAACCCCAGCGACGTGCGCTGCCCCCTCGGCGAACTCTACGGCCTCGGTCTCTCCGGCCGCTGTCCACGTGTGTTCCGCACTCCCTGTTCCGTTCCGCCTGAGGACCGGCTCGCCCTGAGTCATCGACCTCTTCGTCGCCCGCGACTGGCGGGCCTGCGTCATGGGAAGGGTCGCTCCAGCACCCCAGCAAGACCTTCCTCGCGACCGACTCGAGAGCCGGGGGTTCAGGTGCTGCGAAGGCTCTGAGCTCAACCTGCATCTCGAGCCCGAGGGCGTAGGCTACTGCACTTCCCCATGCGGGTCCAGCCTAGCAACGGACCCCCTCTAAGAAGGGCTCCCGTTGCCCCCGGCACCTTAAGCGAAGCCCGAGCCGAGGGAAGGATTCGAACCCCCACAAAACGGACTTGCGGTCCGCCGCATTGCCACTCTGCCACCTCGGCGAGCGGGACACGGTTCCGGCGGCCCTTAAATGCTCCGGACCCGACGGCGTGCGCCGCCGAGGAGAGGTCCGAGCCCCCCGAGTTTTCCGGCCGACGCCGGGGCGGACGTTCAGGTGATGCGGACCGTGAGGGAGCTAGTTCGCACCGCGACGTGGGATTGGAGGGGGGTCAGGAAGAATGAGATGGCGTAGTCTCCGCCCGTGTCGACCTGAAACGAGAACTGGATGTTGTCGGTCTCGCCCGACGTGAGGCTCAGGGACTCGGAGCTCGTCACGTTGGGGGCGAGGTGCAGTGGCACCGTCCACGGGACGGTCGTGCGCGTCGAGCCGGTTTGGCCGACCAGGGTGGAATTCACTCCCAGGACGAGCGACTGGGAGGTGGCGTTGTTCCCCACCTCGACGATCAGGGCGAGCGTGCTGTTGACCGTCCCCGACGTGGGCAGGGTACTGGTGGTCCCACCCGGACCCACGATGGCCAGGGACAGGTCGGGGGCCGAGCGGGGCTGGAGCGTCGACAGGTACCCGATCGCACCGAACGTCACGGCGACTCCGATGAGTAGGGCGTACGCCGCGGTACGCTGAGCCGGAGTGAATCCGGGAAGCGCGAGGACCGAACGCAGCCATTGCCCGGGTCGACGCGACTCATTCCAACGCTCCCGCTGGTACTGGACGACCGTCGCGGCCGCGCAGACCACGGCCGCAAACGCGCCCACCAGCGGAGCCAGCGGCGCGATCGCGTAGTAGAGCAGGAGCGTCCCGACCACCGCGTTGAAGAGCACGCTCATGCCGACGATCATCGCGATGTTCAGGGCCAGCGAGGGGAGGGTGCGAGCCCCGAACAGGAGAGCGACCACCGCATAGCCGGGGGCCACGAACAGGACGAACAGACCGAGCGGGAGGAGGACCCAAGGGACCTGGAGCTCGGCCACCACGACGAACGCGAGCGTGACCAGCGTCGTGCCCAGCAGAGCGGTCCGGCTGTAGATCGCCGGTACGTCCTCCGATGGGAACCCGCCGGCTGACAAGAGCCCTCCCTGGAAACGACCTTGCTCGTCCATTTATGGCTATCCACGGACGGCGCCGGCGCCCACGGACGGATTTGGGGCCTGACGAGCGCGGTGCCCCGTTACCACGGCCCTGCCGGGCCCTTGGCAGGCCCTGCGGACGCAGCGGATACCCGGGTCTTGGCGGCTGTGGCCTGGAGGGATTCCGTCGCGCTCAGGCGGGCGGTCGCGAGGAGAGCTCGTTGGCGCGCGCCAGGTTCTCCACCGTGCCCGCATCGACCCAATCCTCGACGGGAACGACCCGGATCGTCCCGCCGTCCCTCACGTACGCTTGAAGCGCGTCCGTGAGCTCGTACTCTCCCCGGGGCGACCGAGAGAGCTGGGCGACCGCCCGCAGGAGGGATCTCGGGAGGACGTACAGCCCGGCGTTGACGAGCGCCGGGCCGGGTCGGCCGTCCTTCTCCTCGATACTGACCAGGCGGAGCTCCGCACCGCGCTCCTCGGTCCGGAGCCGGCCGTAGCTCCCGCCGTCCGGGACCCCGGCGGCGGCGATCTTCGCGCTCTTGTCGGCGAGGAACGCTCGGAGGAGGGCCGCCTCCCCGGGGAGGTACACGTCCCCATAGCAGACCAGAAACGGGTCGGACCGTACCCAGGAGCTCGCCGCCCCTACGGCGTGTCCGGTGCCGAGCGGTTCGGACTGGCGCAGCATCGTCACCTCCATTCCCGGGGGGCGGTGCGCATCGACGTGCTGTTCGATCTGCTCCGCCAGGTAATGGACGACCATCGCGACCCGCCGGACGCCGACCGCGCTCAGCGCCTCCAGGTGGTGGTCCAATAACGACCGGCCCCCCACCGACAGCAGGACCTTGGGGGTCGAACTCGTCAGCGCCCCGAGACGAACGCCCCGCCCCGCCGCGAGGACGACCGCGTCCACGTCTCGCGGGGGGGCCCCGTAATGAGACGCGGCCGGGGCGGCTTCGCCCGGTGCCCTCATGGAGCGGCGCCCGACTCCGGTCGAGCGACCAGGATGAACTCGTCCCCTCGGAAGAGGCCGGGGACCTTGGCGACGACCTCCGCCCCGAGCGTGCGACGGTAGAACTCCACGGCCCCCTGTTCGGAGCCGGTCGTCACCTCGACCACCTTGATGCGGCGGCCTTCGGATTGGATCGACTGGCTGAGATCGTCCAGCGAGCGGCGGACGAGCTCCCCTCCGACTCCGTGGTTGCGGAGGCTCGCGCGGACGGCGACCTGCTCGAGCTCGACGACCGCGTCCTTTCGGAAGCCGCCCTTCTCCATCCAGAGGACGTAGGCGACCACGTCCCCCGCCTGCTCCGCGACCCAGTAGCGCATGCGCGGCTGGGCGAGCCAACAGGCCCGGACCCACCGGGTCGCCGAGGCCAGGGGCCGCAATCCAGAGAATGACTCGGACCCGATCGTCGCGATCCCCGGCAGGTCCGCCTCTCGTGCCGGTCGCACGGCCACGGGCTCAGCCGGGGGCATGGGATGGGATTCCCGGCCCGGGTATATTCGGCTATCGACGGGACTCAGAGGACCGTGACGGACTTCGCCAGGTTCTTGGGGTGGTCCGGGTCGAGTTGGCGGAGCTTGGCGAGCTCGTAGGCCAGGAGCTGCATCGGGATGATCTGCGAGATCGCCGTCGCCGCTCCCGCGTCGTGCACGCGAACATGCAGGGACGAGCTCCGCAGGGGCTGCGGGCCCACCGTGTAGATGACAGCGCCTCGGGTGATCAGCTCGGAGGCCGCCAGCTCGGCCTGGTCGACTTGACTCCGGTCATAGAACAGGATGACCGGCGATCCTTCCGCGACCAACGCCAGCGGCCCGTGCTTCATCTCGCCCCCGGGAAACGCCTGGGCCGCGACGCCGGCGACCTCCTTGATCTTCAGGGCGGCTTCCAGCGCGGTGACGTAATTGCCCCCGCGCCCGATGAGGAGCAGCTGACTGTGGCGGGCCAGGTTATGCGCGAGGGAGGCGATGTGCGCACGGGCCGCGTCCGACGTGAGCTCGAGCAGCGAGTCGCGCGCCTCGAGCGCGGTCCGGGCTCCCTCCATCGGGTCCGGGGAGAGCCGCTCGACCAGCAGCGTCAGCGCCACGAGCTGCGAGGTGTAGGACTTCGTCGCCGCCACCGAGAGCTCGGGGCCGGATCGCAGCGGGATGACGACCTCCGCGGCCCGGGTCAGGGAAGAGCCCTCCGAGTTGACGAGGGCGATCACGCGCGCCCCGCGGTCCCGTGCGATCCGCACCGCCTGCAGGGTATCCGCCGTCTCCCCCGACTGCGACAGGGCGACCACGACGGCGCCCGGACGGAGCGCGTCGGCGCGGAACTGGAACTCGCTCGAGACGCAGGCCTCCGAGTCCAGGTGGAGGGTCGTCGCGAGGAGGAACTGGCCGTAGAGGCTGGCGTGGTAGCTCGTCCCGGCCCCCACGAACTTGATCGACTGAGCCCCCCGAAGCAGCTCGGACGCGGTCGCTAGGGTGGCCGGCGGGGATTCCAACAAACGGCCGATAGTCCCGACCTGCTCCATGATCTCCTTGATCATGAAGTGCTGGAACGAGCCCTTCGAGACGCTCTCGACATTGAGCGAGACCGGCTCCGGCACCTCGAGGTACGGCCCCGCGGGCCGGGAGGCGCCGGCGCCTTGCAGCCGACGAATGCCGCTCCGGCCGATCGCGAACGGCTCGTCCTCGGAGAGGTAGATCACCCGCTGGGCGTAGGGGAGGAAGCTCGGGATGTCCGACGCCGGGAAGTACTCTCCTTCCCCCACGCCGACGACGAGGGGGGACCCCTTCCGCAGGACGAACAGCTCGTCCTGGCCCTGGCGAACCGCAACGATGGCGTACGACCCGACCAACTGGGAGGGGAGCTTCGAGACCGCCTCGTCCATGGAAAGGCCTTCGGTCAGCCCCTGCTCGAGGAGATGCGGCACCACCTCCGAGTCGGTGTCCGACGTGAAGCGATGCCCCTGGCGAACCAGCCGCTCCCGCAGCTCGAAGGCATTCTCGATCACGCCGTTGTGCACGACCAGGACCGCCCCGTCGCACGAGGCGTGTGGGTGGGCGTTCGCCAGGTCCGCCCGTCCGTGGGTGGCCCACCGCGTGTGCCCGAGGCCGATCGTTCCAGTCGGAGCCGCCGACAGTACTTCCTCCCGGAACTCGGCGATCGGTCCGACGCTGCGGCGCAGGAAGACGCCCGCGTCGCTCACGACGGCAATGCCGCACGAGTCGTAGCCCCGGTACTCGAGGCGCTGCAGGCAGTCGACCAGGACGGGAGCCGCGGGCCGATGGCCCACGTACCCCGCGATGCCGCACATCTCGCGCGCGCAGTTATACTGCATCCTTAAGGGTGTCGGTGCAGTCGCGCCGCCGTTCGGGCTGGTTCGAGCCGGCCGGTGACCCCGGTTCTGCGGAGCCGGTCGTCCCCTCGTGCCAGCCGACGCCTTTTCGGCATTCCTTGAGCCCGGCCCACATCACGGGAGCCTGCGGTCCGGGAGAGGGCTCACCGCGCGCTGCCATTTCCGACGCAGCCCATCGAGGTCCCCGCCCCGGTTCGGTTCCAATACGATCCGGATGGCCGGCTGCGTGTTGGAGAGGCGCATGTGAACGGACCCGGACGAGGACCGATAGACGAATCCGTCGATTCCGCGCTCCGGCTTCGGGACGAGGGCCGTCGTGAGAGCGCGGTAGTGACGGATCGCCTCGGCCCGGGTCCCGAACGTGAGCACCTGGCGGTCGCGGACCACGGGGCCGAAGGCTCGACCGAGCTCGCCCAGGGAAGTCCCCACCCGGTCGAGCCAGTGACAGACCACACACGCGACGAGGATGCCGTCCGAGTTGGGACCCCACCGCTCGAGATAGAAGTGGGAGGACGCCTCAAACCCGACGGCGGACCCGTGGCGCCGCATCGTCGCCGAGATGTATCGGCTTCCGACGCGGGACCGGACCGTGGGGACCTCCGCCTCGCAGCGTTGGGAAGCGTCGACCGACGCGATCAGGGGCTGCCCGGCGACTGACAGATGCCGATGCAGAAACGTTGCGATGACCTCGGGTTCCACCCAGCGCCCTCGCTCGTCCACGAAGGTGACCCGGTCCCCGTCTCCGTCGAACGCGACGCCGAGGTCGGCCCGCTGGGCACGGACCCTCCGAGCCAGCTCCCCGATGTTCTCGCGCTGGGGTTCCGGAGACAGCCCGTAGAACGTGGGCGAGAAGCGGGGATGTAACTCGGTGACGCGCGCTCCCGCTCGCCGCAGGGCGCGGGGCGCCAGGCGCGAGGTGGCCCCCCCGCGGCCGTCGACCACGACCTCCTGCGAGGTGCGAAGCCCGCGCGTCACATGAGCGAGATACGCCCCGGCCACCCCCGACGTCGTGACGGCCAGCCGGCCCCCCGGAGTCGTACGTCCCGCCCACCGAACGCGCGCGGAGACCGGGTGACGGGCGTGGACGAAGGCGTCGCGTATCCGGCTCCACTCCCCGGCGAGCGAGCGCCCGGCGGGGTCGAAGGCTTTGACGCCGGCATACCCGAGGGCATTATGGGAGGGGGTAAACACGAGCCCACGGGCGGTCAGATGGCCGGCGGCAAATCCCACGACGGGCGTGGGTTGAATGCCGAGCCGGAGTACCGACCGACCTCGCTCGCGCAGGTGGCCGACGATCGCCCGCTCTAGGCACGCGGAGGCCCGTCGACTGTCTCGGGCGACCACGAACGCACCGGGCGTCACCCGAAGAAACGCGTCGGCGATCCGACGACAGGTCTCTCGTGAAAAGTCTTCGGGGTACCGTCCCCGGATGTCGTACGAGCCGAAGAGGGCGACGGAGGGGGCGGGCTGCGACGTCACGAGCGTCTGTCCCAGGTCCTACGCCGGGAGCACGGGGTTACTTAAGCGATGCCCGCTATCGTGGATGCTGGCGCCGCGGTACCCTCCGGACCGCCTAGCGAGCGCTCCCCCGGCTTGGGGGGAGTGTCGCGCGCAGGCTCCGTGCCGAGGGAGCTCCCTCTCCGAGTGGGAGATGGCCCGTCCGGTTCACGGGACGGCGATGACCTCGTAGATCGTGAAGGTCGAGTCCTGGTAGACCAGGTCGAAGAACGCGGGGTTGTTGAACTTCGCCAACTGCGCCGGCGTCATCGGAGCGGTCGGCTGTTCGGGTCCCGGGAACTGCGGGGTGGACGTCGTCATGTACTTGTCCAGAACAACATACGACCCGACCGTGACATAGGTCCAGACCGAGAGGGGAATGGTCGTACCATTGAACAACATGTATTGGTTGTACTCCATGTTGAATTGCCCGAACCCTCCGAAGACGCAGTAGGTCAGCAGATCCCCCCACACGTAGGTGGAGGAGTTCAGGTGGGAGTGCGCCCAGATCCCCAGCGCGTAGCTGTTGAGGTCGATGTGGAGGGGGGAGTCGGTATAGATAGCGCTCGGCGCCGCGAATTGGTCCCGAGTGCTGTAAGGAACCAGGCTCCCTCCCGCGAAGATTAGCACCACGAGCAGGATCACGACCCCCGATGCCGCGTAGCGTCGTAGGGTCGACGAGCGACGAGCCGGCCGTGCCGTCGCCGACTGGGTGGCGCCGGTCCCGGCCGCGGGAAGGACGCGCTGGGTGACCCACCACGCGATCGCGGGGGCCATGAAGATCTCGCCGTACTCCATGATGCGCTCGGCCAAGAAGTTGAATCCGGTGACGAGCAAGGGCAGCGTGACGATGACCGCGATCAGGGAGACGGTGAGATTGGGGGTCATGAACCGGCGCGGCTGCGTCCGAAGCCAACGACGCAGAGCGAGCAGGGAGAAGATGATCAGGCCGAGGTAGGCGAGGTAGGTCCACACCAGCTGATATTCGGGGAACGACGCGCCGATCGACGTCGCGCTGCTCACCGCGAGGTTCGAAGGGCTCACGAGGGAGGTGAGCTCGGCCTGGAGGAGGGCGTAGTTGGCGAGAAGGTTGGGGA
>JASHTC010000035.1 GCA_030040755.1 Thermoplasmata archaeon
GCGGACGGGAACGAGACGTCCTAAAATACCGTCCCGCGCCTCGGGACCCGATGGTCGCGGTCGGAGACCCCCTCCCGAGATTTGCGGCGCCGGACCAAGACGGGAAGCCCTTCTCGTCCGACTCGTTGCGGGGCCGGCGGGCGGTCGTCTACTTCTATCCGAAGGCCGACACTCCGGGCTGCACGATCGAGGCGAAAGGATTCCGGGACGAGCTGCCTCAGTACCGCGCCGCGGGGGTCCAGATCGTCGGCGTGAGTACGGACGACTGTCCGGCCCAGAAGGCGTTCGCGACCAAGTATGGCCTCTCCTTCCCCCTGCTGGCCGACTCGAAGCAGGAGGTCGCCAAGACGTTCGGAGTCCTCAACCCCAACGGGCACGCGCGCCGCGTGAGCTTCCTGGTCGAGACCGACGGGAAGGTCGCCGAGGTCGTCGACACCTCCTCGGCCGACACCCACCTGGCGAAGGCCCGCGCCCGGTTCCTCACCGGGTAGGTGTCGGCGTCTCCGGCGCGACCCCCCCGGGGTCGGGGCCTGTCGTCACGACCCGACCGTTCCCGCCCGCGCCCTTGCGGCCGAGCAGGCTCCAGGCCCGGTCCCCGAGCACCTGGAGGGCGGACGGCACGAAGTAGGTCCGGACCACCATCGCGTCCAGGATGACCGCGATGGCCACCGAGAACCCGATCGCCCGGATGAGGGTGAACTCCCCGACGATGAGCGCGGCGAACGCGCTCGCCAGGATGACCGCCGCGGCGGTGATGATCCCGCCGGTGCGACCGACGGCGGTGACGATCGCCTCGCTCGAGGAGGCTCCCTTGACCCGCTCCTCCCGCACGCGGGTGAGCACGAAGATGTTGTAGTCGATCCCGAGGCCGAGGACCAAGAGGAAGAGGATCGTGCGAACGTAGAAGAAGAGCGGGAAGCCGAGCACCTGCTGGAAGACGAGGTAGGTGAGGGCCCACGCCCAGGAGATCGACAGGCCGATCGTCCCGACCGCGAGCAGCGCGATGAGCCAGGAGCGCAGGACCGCGATGAGGACGACCAGGAGGCCGACCGTCACGGCGAGGATCAACAGGTCCGTGGCGGCGGCGGTCTCGGCCGCCAGGTCGCCGATGGTCGGGGCCCCGCCACCGAAGGCGAGGGCGGTCACGTTGGTGTGCGACACCTGGTAGGTGGCGTAGTTCGACTCGACCGACTTCACCGAGGAGACGGCCTGGGACGACAGGCCCGTGGTGGTCGGTTCGAGCGTGATCAGGACCGTCTTCCCGTCGGTCCCGACGAACCCGCTCAGCAGCCCCAGCAGGTTCTGCTGTGGGGCGGCCGGTAGGCTCGAGAGGTTCTCCCACTCCGCGAGCGGGGCGCCGAACGGACCGACCAGCGACTGCACGACCGCGATCCCCGAGGTATTCTCGGCGATCGAGGTGAGGCTCGCCACCTCCTCGAACTCGCCCGAGTTCGTGACGTTCCCGACCACCAGAGGGCTCGCGAAGGTGACGAGCGCGAAGGAGGGCGTCGCGAACCCGTTCCCGTAGTGCTGGTAGAGGGACGTCAGCCCGTCGGAGGCCGAGTACCCGCTCGGGAGCTGGCCGTAGAAGTCGTAGGCCAGGGGAACCTCGAGGGCGACCAGGATCAGCGGGACGCTGATCACCAGCAGGACCGCGAGGACGGCGACCGGCCGGCGCTGGGTGAACCGCCCCACGCGGTAGAAGTAGGTCTTCTCGGCCTGGACCCGCGCGTTCTCCCGCACGGAGCGGCGCTGGAACCGTGGGCCGCTGTCGGGCCAGAGGATCCGCGGGCCGATGAGCTTCAGGAACGCCGGGACGAGGGTCAGGGAGAGCAGGAGCGTGATCAGGATGGCGAGCGACAGCACTCGCCCGTACTGGGAGAGCAGGGCGACCCCGCTGAACGTGAGGGCGAGGGTGGCGATGATCGCGGTCGAGCCGCTGGTCGCGACCGACTGACCGGCCCAGGCGAGCGACTGCTCGATGGCGACATCGGGGCTCTTCCCCCGGTGCAGCTCCTCCCGGTACCGGGCGATCAGGAAGATGGAATAGTCGGTGCCGACCCCGAGCACGAAGACCTCCTCGAGCGTCAGCGCGGTCGTGTCGACCGCACCGATCAGCCGCCCGAGCAGGATCGTCCCGCCCAGGGCCAGGACCAGGGCGATCCCGAGCCCCGCGAACGACGCGAGCGGCGTCAGCGGGGAGCGGAAGTAGATCATCGAGATCCCGAGCAGGAGCCCGACGGTCAGCGGCAGGACGAGGGTGAGAGAGGCGTTCACGATCGTGTTGGTGAGCAGGTCCAGCGGCGCGCTCCCCGTCTGGTAGTATTGGATCGAGCGGGTGCGGTCGGAGCCGGCCAGGACCGGGGTCACGTCGTGGTCGATCCGGCTCAGGTCCGAGTAGACCGGCGTCCCGCCGCTCGAGTTCGTGTACGAGTCGGCGACGGTGAACGCGACCGAGATGAGCGATGCGGTCCCCTGCGAGCTGACGTACTGGGCGAAGATGCCGTGCGGGACCGGCAGCGGTTCCGCCCAGAGGGTGGTGTTGGCGACCGTCTCGTTCGCCCACGCGAGGGCCTCCCCGGAGGGGACGGTCCCCGAGGGGAACGCGGACCACACGGTCTGCACCCAGGCTCCGGGATATCCGACCTCGCCCCCCAGGACCGAGGCCGCGGTGGCCCGCACCGACGACCAGGTCGTGAAATTCTCGAGGCCGAGGCCGCCGAGGACGGCGTACGGGACCGCCCGGTCGGTGGGCGCCGGGACGAGGGAAGGGACCAGCGGGCCCTCCTGCGCCCGGACGACGGCGTCGGCGCAGCGCACCACGCTCCCCGGGTCAGCCGCGCATCGGGCGGTCCCGTTGAACCCGGCCGGCGAGCCGTCGTACCCGTTGTAGAATGCGTCGAGCACCGCGAGCGCGGCGGTGTTCCCGGCGAGCGCCTGTTCGGTCGACTGGAAGGCGGGAAAGTTGTAGGCCGAGGCGTTCATGGTCGTGTTGCCGGCGAGCCCCTGCCACGTCGACAGGAACTCGGCGGGCGGTCCCCACAGGAGCGCGGCCGACTCGTTGACGGCGACCGGGAGCGGGGTGGCGGCATGCAGGGCTCCCTCGATGGCACCCCCGGCGATCTCGACCTGGCCCGCGAGGTATCCGGCGTAGGCGGTGTAGACGCTGCTCACCCCGGCGACGTCCTCCAGCGAGCGGTCGGCGAGGAGGGCGGCGGTGACGTTCTGGACCACCCCTTGGCCGTTGCGGTCGGTCAGGTTCGTTCCGACGAACAGGAGGAGGGTCGAAGAGCCTCCGTTCTCGCCGGGGAAGAGCCGGGCGAACTCCGCGTTGGCCATGGAGCTCGGCGCGTTCGACGGGAGGGTCTCGGTCGAATTGGTGGTGACCGAGCCGAGGAGGGAGAGGAACGGGAGCGTGACCACGAGCAGCGCCACCCAGAAGATGATCGGATACCAGGGGTGGCGGATGATCCCCCGGGCCAACCCCCCGAACAGGCGGGCCCCCGCGGTCGGGTGCGCACGGTCTGGGGGGCTCACGGCCCACCGGGGGAGAGGAGGGAGATAACCCTACTGGGCCCGGGGGGGCGGCGTGCCGGGACGCGGCCGGCGCCACTGCGCGGGATACTCGCCCGGGTCCACGAACACCCGGGTCGCCTCAACGACCCACCCGTGATGGACCCCGCCGAGCTCCTTCGAGTCATGCCGGGCGACGCCGGTGGCGATGAGGGTGTTCGCGCGGGTCACGAGAGCGACCCGGGCCCCCCGGGGGAACGGCTGGGGAAGTGCCAGGATCCCTCCCTTGGCCAGTCCGGCCCCGTGGGCGACCGCGCTCGCCGCCCCGTCCTTCAGGACGATGGTCGGGAACTCCCGCCAGACCTCCTCGATCGGATGCAGGAGGGCGAGCAGCGGCGCCGGGTCCCCCGTCCGGGCGAGCGACACCCCGTCTGCCAGCGCCGTCAGCGGCATCGCCTGCGCCTCGTCGAACGGTCCGGTGGAGAGCCGGCGCAACTCCTCGAGGTGGCCCCCGGTCCCGAGGGCCTCCCCGAGGTCGACCGCCAGGGTTCGGATGTACGTCCCCGAGTCCGCGACGACGTCCAGGAGGGCGCGCGCGCCGCTCACCTCCACGACCGTCAGCCGGTGGATCGTCCGCACGCGCCGCTCCCGCTTCACCGCGGAGCGCACCGGCGGGGTCTGGTAGACCGGCCCGGCGAACTCCGCCGCGACCCGCTCGAGCTCGCGACGGGGGACCGGAGCATGGAAGTTGACCGCGGCCACGTACCGCTTCGGGAACTCGAGGACGAGCGGGAGGAGCTTGAGGGCCGGACCCACCCCCACCCAGAGGAGACCCGAGACGTTCGGGTCGAGCGTCCCGGCGTGGCCGGCCAGCCTCAGCCCGAGGAGGTCCCGGGCCCACGCCGTGACCTGGTGCGAGGACGGCCCACGGGGCTTGTCGATCAGCAGGAAGGCGCCGGCGGCGAGGCGGTCGGCGACCGGCGCCGGCCACGGGGCGGGCGGGGCCGCGCCGGCGCTCACGCGCCCTTCTCCACCGGCGGCGACTGGAGGAACTCCAGGATCGTCGCGGCGACCGAGGCCGGCGGAAGGTGGGTCGAGTCGACCAGGAGGTCGGGGGTCTCGCGCTCCGGGTCGACGCCGTAGACCTTGATGTACCGCGTCCGCTCGCTGTCCGCGCGCTCGCGGATGCGCCGGAGGGCCTCCTCCGGCGACTGGCCGTCCCGTTCGGCGACCCGGCGGGCCCGCTCCCCCTCCTCCGCGGTCACGACGATCGAGTAGACCGGTCGACCCCGTCCCCGGCAAAGCGCCGCCTGGATTCGACCGTCGAGGAGGACCCCGGGCCGAGCGAGCGCCTGCATCGAGTCGTCCAGCCGGCGGTCGACCTCGGGATGGCTCTCCGCGTAATGACCGAACGCTTCCAGGTCCATCCCGTGGGCCCTCGCCTCGGCCCGGAAGACCTCCCCGGCCGAGCAGTACTGCAGGCCCAGCGCCTCCGCGACCCGGCGGCCCGCGGTCGACTTCCCGCTTCCCGGCGGTCCCCCGATCGCGACGACCCGGCCGATCACGCCGTACCCCCGGTCGCCACGGGGGTCGGGGCGGCCGGCTGGACGTTGTGTTGTCGGGCGTAGCGCAGCACCCAGAAGTGCTTCAGGACCCGCCGGAAGGCGAGCGAGAAGGGGATGGTGTAGAGCGAGAAGATCAGGAACCACCAGGGGATCGGGAGGCCCGAGATCACCGGGTTGGTGAGGACCAGCGAGCCCCCCCCGAGCGAGATCGTCTGCTCGGCGGTGCTCGCGTTCGCGATGACGAGGCCGACCCAGGTGTACATCAGGATGAGCATGAAGTACGTGATCGCCATCCCCTTGAACTGGGCGATCGTCACCTCGCTGGAGAGCCGCGTGATCCGCTCCTGGAACGGCTTGAGCGCGGCGATCTTGTCCTTCTTGCCCGAGCGGACGGCGGCCATCTGCACCTTGCGGAAGGCGCCGCTCCACTTCGCGACCTTGGCCTGCTTGACCCAGTCGGTGGTGTAGTTGTAGGCGAACGCGGTCACGAGCATCTCGATCGCGCCCGCGACCGCCATGGTCGCGAGCAGGTGCTGGGACTGGAACCCGATCAGGACGTAGAGCGGGCCCCAGCCGGCCGTGCACCCGCCCGCCGGGGAGGCCGGGGCGACCGACCAGGTGCCGAGCGAGCAGGCGATCGCGTTGCGGGTGCTCGTCTCGATGAGCATCAGGAACCCGAGCAGGCCCAGGAAGACGATGATGAACGTGGAGACCTTGAACGTGGGTCGGGGCGGCGCGGGCTTCGGGGTCGCCTCGGGGGTGCCCGGCCCCGGAGTACCGGGCTCCTCGAGCGCGGGCGGCTCGGCGGAGGTCGACGGTTCGCTCTCCAGCAGCGGCGACTCCGCGGCTCCCTCGGTGAGCTCGCTCTCCTCGGTCCCCTCCGGCGCGGGGGAGGGTCCTCCGGACGGCAGCGGCCGGCCCGAGCCCGACATCCTACGACTCGCCTCCGAGGAAGCGACGCAACAGCGGGTTCATCTCCATCAGCTGTTCCCGTCCCATCGCCTCGTACAGGTTGATGATGATCCCCACCATGAGCAGGACGCCCGTTCCGCTCGCATTCCCGAGGGTCCCGATGAGGTCGGCCCCCGCGGCGAGCGCCCCGACGGCGGCGCCGCTGATGACCGTGATCACGGGAATGTACCGCTCGAGGACCCGGCGGAGGACGCGCGGCTCGCGCCGGAAGCCCGGGATCTGCATCCCCGACGCCTCGATCTGACGGGCGACCGCCTCCGGGCCCATGTTCGTGGTCTGGATCCAGAACTTCGCGAACAGGATCGAGCCGCCGACCATCGCGCCGAAGTAGACGGCCACGTGGATGAGGCCCTCCCACCAGGTATGCCCGTACAGGAAGCCGCCGTAGGTCTGGAAGTTGAGGATTGGTAACAGCCACGATTCGAGGCCGTTGACCTGCGAGAGGTAGTAGGCCCCTCCGGTGAGCGGCTGCGTCTGGCTGATGTTCGTGGCCGCCGCGACGGTGGCGCTCGGGTACGACCCGATCATCCAATTATGTCCGAGCAAGGGGAACCGGGACAGCGTGCTGTTCGACCAGAGGAGGATCGTGAAGAGCGAGACGTTGGCCAGTAACGCGCTCATCAGGATGACCGGGATGTTCGACGCGTAGATCAGCCGTAACGGATACCGGCCGCGCGCGCCCCGCGCCTCGGCATGCGACAGGGGCAGCTCGATCCGCGTCGATTCGGTCCAGGCGACGAGGAAGAAGATCGCCGCCGTGCCGACGAGCGCGATGATCGGGTTCGGCTGACGCAGGAGGACCTGTTCCCACCCCCCGCTCGCCATCTGGCTCGCCGAGAGGTGGGTCAGGAACCAGAGGGTCTTCGGGATCGCGCCGCTCGGAGGGTTCGTCTGGGACAGCGCCAGCGAGGGATTCTCGGGCACCCAGTTCAGGGTCCCCTGGACGATCTGCTGCGATACCCCCGCGGCGATGAACAGGGAGATCCCACTTCCGATCCCCCATTTCGAGACGACCTCGTCCATCAGGAAGACGAGGTAGCTGCCGAAGACCAGCTGGGCCACGATGATCGTGTTCGCGAGGAGGAGGCCGTTCCCCGGCGAGGCGATCCCGAGGCTCGTCACGAACGACGCGGAGGGGGTCAGGTACCCGAACACCTGGGGGACGGCCTCGATCAGGATCATCGCGATGACGAGGATCTTCTGGGTCCCCTGGTAGGTCCCCTTGTCCTCGTCGTCGGTGAGGTCGAGGTTGATGATCTTCGCCCCCGTGAACAACTGCATGATGATCGACCCGGTGACGATCGGGCCGATCCCGAGGTCCAGGATCGTTCCCTGGGCGCCCGCGAGGATCGCGCGGTAGCTGGCGAACAGGTCGATGACGGTCGCCTGGTCGACGCCGAAGAGGTAGATGTTCGTC
>JASHTC010000036.1 GCA_030040755.1 Thermoplasmata archaeon
GATCGAGGCCGGCATGGTCGGGGTCAACATCGGGGTCCCCGCGCCCGCCGCCTACTTCCCCTTCGTCGGGTGGAAAGGGTCGTTCTACGGCGACCTGCACGCCAGCGGCCGGGACGCGGTCGACTTCTATACCCGCAAGAAGGTCGTCACGAGCCGGTGGTTCTAGGGCGGGTCACGCGACGGCTCCCGTCCGGACCTCGGCGTCGGCCACGGCGAGCGCCCGGTCCAGGACCTCGAGCCCGTGGTCGAGCTCCTCTCGGGTCACGATGAGGGGAGGGGCGATCACGAGGTGCGAGACCCAGGCGACGCAGAACACCCCCTCCTTCATCATCGCGGCCGCGACCTGTTCGGCGACCAGGGGGCGTCCGGCGAGCTTGTCCTCCTCGGTGTTGAACGCGAGGCGGCTCGAGCGGTCCCGGACGAGCTCCACGGCGGCGAAGAGGCCCAGGCCCCGGACCTCGCCGACCGAGGGGTGGCGGCCCTGGATCTCGCGAAGCCGCTGGAGCAGGTACTCCCCGTCCCGGCGGGACTTCTCCAGGAGGTCGAGCCGGCGGTACTCCCCGATGGCCGCCACGGCGGGGGCGAGCGTCAGCGGGTGCGCCTCGTACGTGTGCCCGTGGGGGAAGTAGCGGTCCCGGAATTCGTCGTGGATGGCCGAGGTCGTGGCGGTCAGTCCGAGCGGGATGAGGGCGCCCGTGATCCCCTTCGCGGTCGTGAGGATATCCGGCTCGACCTTCCAGTGGTCGACCGCGAACCACTCGCCGACCCGTCCCCAGCCGCTCATCACCTCGTCGGCGATGAGGAGGACCCCGTGCTTGCGGGTGATCTCGCGGATCCGGGGAAGGTACTCGGGCACCGGGACGATCACGCCGTTCGTCCCGACAACGGGTTCGACGATCATCGCCGCGACGTTCCCCTCGCGCTCCAGCTGCTGGTCGACGTACTCGGCGCAGGCGACGTTACAGGACGGGTACGTCAGGCCGAACGGACAGCGGTAGCAGTAGCAGTCGGGGGCGAAGACCGTCCCGGGGACCGTCTGCAGGCCCTCGACCGGTCGGCGTCGAGGGTCCCCGGTGACCGAGATGGAGGCGGCGGTGGCGCCGTGGTACGAGCGGGGCCGGGAGAGGACCTTCGTCCGTCCCGTGACGACCCGGGCGATCTTGAGCGCGGCTTCGTTCGCTTCGGTCCCGGAGGTGCTGAAGAAGAACCGGTTCAGACCCTTCGGCAAGACCCCGAGCAGGGCGGAGCTCAACTGGGCGCGCGCTTCCGTCGCGAACGAGGGCGCGGCGTAAGCGAGCCGGTGGGCCTGGGCCGCGATCGCGTCGACCACGGCCGCGTTCCCGTGGCCAAGGTTCGTCGCCATCAACTGGGAGGAGAAGTCGAGGTAGGCGCGGCCCCGGTCATCCCAGAAGGTGGAGTCCTTCGCCCGGGCCACGACCAGCGGGTTCCAGCCTCCCTGGCGTCGCCAGGTGACGTAGTTCGTCTCCCGCACCACGCGGCGAACCTCGTCTCCGTCCGCGCCGGGGGTCGCCGGCCTCGGGTCGGTCATCCGAGGTCGGAGTGCTCCGACCCTTAAGAGGGTCGGCCCACGGGCGGGGCCGGCGCGTACAGGCGACGGGCATTTCCTCCCAGGATCGCCTCCCGGTCCCTCCCGTGCAGGGTGAGTCGCTCGACCAGCTCGACGGCGGTGTGCAGGGATTCGAGCGGCCAGTCCGACCCGTACAGGATGCGGGAAGCGGACCCGATGGTCTCGACCGCCCCCTGGACCAACGCGCGGGCTCGGTCGACCGCGCGGAGGAAGTACGGGGCCGAGGGGTGCGGCAGGAGGCCGGACGTGTCCGCGTAGACGTTCTCGTTCTTGTAGACCAGCTCGGCGGCCTCCTCGACCCACGGGTTTCCGAGGTGACAGAGGACGAACCGGACGTCCCGGTGGCTTACCGCGACCTCGTCGACCTCGATTGGGCGGGCGTACTTCAGCAGCCCGTTGGGGGTGAGCGTGTCTCCTTGGTGGATCATCACCGGCAGGTGGCGCCGGGCGGCGTATTCGTAGGCGGGTTCGAGCGCCGGGTCGTGGGGGTAGAACGGATGGTATCCGGGGAAGAGCTTGATGGCGGCGAGCTCGGGCACCTCCTCCCACGTCGCGACCACGGCCTGTACCGATTTCTTCCCGGGACCGGGGAACACCGTCGCCACGGGGCGGAGGCGGCCCATGCTGGCCCGAGACTGCTCGACCGACTCGCGGAGCGCGTCCGCCGGGGACGGCGCCTCGAACACGGGCAGGAGGAGGGCGGTCGAGATCCCGGCGGCGTCCATCTCGGCGAGAAGACCGCGGACCGTGTAGTCGATGCGCGGGCGGTAGCCGGTGCGCGCCAGGTCCGGCCACCATCGGGTGAGGTGGATGTGGACGTCCATCCGGTCCATCTGGGAGGGTCCCGCGACCCCCGCGGGCGTCACGCCGGGGCCCCCGGGTCGAGGGCGGGCTTGGGCGGCGCGGTGGGCCCGATCAGGTACAGCCGCACCTCGCGCCCCGGCCGGCCCTGGTGGAACTCCTGGAGCTTCAACTTCCGCCCCTCGACCTCGGACCGGAGGTGTTCGAACCCCTCCGGGGTGAGCGGGCACGGCGGGATCCGGCGGTCCATCCGCCAGAGGAGGGTGACCTCGAACCCGCCCGCCCGCTTGGATGGCCGGGAGTGGACCTCCAGGTCGAGCTTCGGGTCGCTCCATTCGGCGGCCCGGATCTCCCCGTTGTCGAGGAGGAGTTCGATCCCGTCCTCGTGGAGAAGGATCTTCACCGGCCAGTGGGCCTGGCTGCGCTGAAAGGACCGGTACTGGAGGATGCCTCCGACCACGAGGATCGCCCCGAGCAGGAGGATGGCGAGGGCGACATCGACCTGGTGCCCGAAGAACAGCCCGACCCCCGCGCCGACCGCGACCGCGCCCAGGCCCACGAGGAGGTACCGACCGAGCTGGGTCGGCCGGGCCATCCCGTGATGGAGACGGTCGGCAAACGCGTCCGACCGGAGGATCGAGAGGCCGGATTCCTCCGCAGCGACCCCCGGGGGAGGGACCACCCCCACCGCGGCCTCGGACGTCGACATCGGGGCTACCGGTAGGGAGGTGTCAAAGGGTTTAACGGTCGCCTTCGTAAACTTCGGTCGTCCCCGAATCGGGGAGCGTACGGGCCCCGAACGGGCGGGCCGAGCCCTGATAAGGGGGCCCCCGTTCTCCGGGGGCGGAGACGATGAGCCGCGACGACGACGGCGGGAGCTACCTGGACGCCCCGCGCATCCTTCACCCTCCCCCCGGCCCCCGCTCCCGGGAGCTTCTCGCGGAGCAGGGGAAGTGGGAGACGGACGCGGTCTCCTATTCGCACTACTTCCCGATGGCCGTCCGGTCGGCGCGCGGCGCGACCGTCGAGGACGTCGACGGCAACCGGTACATCGACTGGGTCGCCGGCATCTCGGTCCTGAACCTCGGGCACCGGCACCCGAGGCTCGTCGCCGCGCTCGCCCAGCAGAGCCGGGAGGTCTGGCACGCGCTCGAGCTGCCGACCGAGGCCCGTACCCACTTCCTGAAAGAGCTCACGGACGCCCTCCCGGGCTCCCTCCGCCGCCACGCGCGCATCTTCTTCACGGTCACGGGCGGGGACGCGGTCGAGACCGCCGTCCAGCTCGCCGACTTCGCCAAGGGACGCCACGGCACGATCGCCTTCTCGGGCGCCTACCACGGCGTCCACGGCGGGGCCGTTCACCTCACCAGCGGCAGCCGCTACCATACCACCACGCCGTTCGCCGGGAGCCACGTGGTCCGGGTGCCGTTCCCCGACCCGTACCGACCGGTGCTCGGCGCGGACGCCGGCGCGGCGGGGACCATCGCCTATCTCGAGCACCTGCTCAATGACCCGGCCTCGGGCGCGGACCAGGTCTCCGCCATCCTGGTGGAGCCGATCCTCGGCGAGGGGGGGTACGTGGTCCCCCCGGACGACTTCCTGCCCGCCCTCCGGGAGTTCTGCGACCGCCACGACCTGCTCCTGATCGCGGACGAGGTCCAGACCGGCCTCGGCCGGACCGGGAAGATGTGGGCGGTCGAGCATGGCGGGGTGACCCCCGACATCCTCTGCATCGCCAAGACCATCGGCGGAGGGATCCCCCTGTCGGTCGTCGCCTATCGCGCCGACCTCGTCCCGGAGCTCCCGCGCGGGTTCCACATCGGGACCTACCGCGGGAACCCGCTCGCCCTCGCCGTCGGGACGGAGGTGCTTCGCGTCCTCCGGGAAGGGGACCTCCTTGCCCGCACCGCCCGCCGGGGGGCGGCGGTGGTCGAGCGGTTCCGGGCGATGGGGGAGCGCCATCCCTCCATCGGGAACGTCCGCGGGAAGGGGTTCATGATCGGCGTCGAGTTCGTGCAGAACCGCGCGACCCGCCTCCCGTGGGGAGACCGGGCGAAGGCGATGCGCTCGGCGTTGTTCGCCCGCGGGGTGCTGATGCACACGGCCGGCGCCTGGGACCAGGTGCTGCGGTTCATGGCCCCGCTGGTCATCGAGGACGAGCTGCTCGAGCGGGGCCTCGCGGCCTTCGAGGACTCGCTCCTTACCCTGGACGGCGCCGCCGGGGAGAGCCCCCGCGGGCGCGCCATTCCCCACGCACCCCCCGTCGCGGGCTGGCGTCCTCCGGGCGCCCCCGGCCTCGGTCACCCGACGCCGCCGGGGACCCCCGGTCCCCACCCCATCCCGGGGGCCGACGACGAGCCCGAGTGACCCCGCTCAGGGGCTGCCGTAGTTCACCGAGATCAGCTTGACCTCGGTCATCTCTTCCATCGCGTACCGGAGCCCTTCCCGGCCGAGACCGCTCTCCTTGATCCCGCCGAACGGCAGGGCATCCCACCGGAGGTTCGTCGGGTCGTTCAGGTGCACCCCGCCGGCCCGGATCCGCTTCGCGAGCGCGAACCCCTTCGCCAAGTCGCGGGTGTAGACCGCGGCCTGGAGTCCGTACGGCGTCCCGTTGGCGATCCGGACCGCGTCGTCGATCGTGGAGAAACGGAGGACCGGGGCGACGGGCCCGAACGGCTCCTCGTGGACGACCCGGGCGTCCTCGGGCACCTGGTCGAGGACCGTCGGGAGGTAGAAGTTCCCCTCCGGGCGGTCGGGAGGTCGTGCTCCGCCCGCCAGCACCCTCGCGGAGCGCTCCCGGGCCTCCCGGACCAGGCCGTCGACCCGTTCGACCGCGTCGTGGTCGACCAGGGGCCCGACCTCGGTCGTCTCCTCCAGGGCGGGGCCCACACGCAGCGCCCGGGCCCGGTCGGCGAGCGCGCGGGCGAACTGGTCCGCGACCCCCTCGGCGACGAGGAACCGCTTGGAGGCGGTGCAGACCTGTCCGGAGTAGCCGAAGATGCCGCGCGCGGCCGCCTCGACCGTGGAGGCGAGCGGGGCGTCCTCGAGCACCACGAACGGGTCGAGGCCGCCCATCTCGAGGATGACCCGCTTGGCGTGACGGCCGGCGACCTCGGCGATCCCCTTCCCGACGTCGGTCGAGCCGGTGAACGTCACGAGCCGGGTCCCCGGGTGCTCGACCAGGGCGTGGCCCACGGTGCGGCCGGGTCCCGTGACGACGTTGAGGACCCCGGGCGGGAGGCCGGCGGCGGCGAGATGCTCGGCCAGGCGGAGGGCCGTGAACGGGGCCGCGCTGGTCGGCTTGGCCACCACCGGGTTCCCCGCGGCGAGCGCCGGGGCGATCTTGTGCGAGAGGAGGTTGAGCGGGAAGTTGAACGGGCCGATCGCGACGACCACCCCGATCGGGTCCCGGACCGAGAAGAGGAACCGGTGCTCGTTGCCGGCCGGTCGCTCGTAGGCGTCGGCCGGGAAGCTCTCGCCCCCGAGGTGGCGAATCTCTTCGGCCGCCAACTCATAGACGCCCACCGCCCGGTCGACCTCGACCCGGGCGTCCCGGATCGGCTTGCCGACCTCCCGGGCGATGAGCCCGGCCATCGTCTCCCGGTCCGTGCGAAGGCGTTCCGCCGCGGCCCGGAGGATGCGGGCCCGGACGTGACCGGGCGTGGCGCCCCACGACGCCTCCCGCTCGGCCGCCGCGTCGACCGCGGCGCGCGCCTCGTCCGCGGAGGCGACGGCGACCTCCCCGAGGGCCCGGCCCGTCGACGGGTCGATGACCGCCCGGAACTGGCCGCTGGCGGGAAGGCGCCAGGTTCCCCCAATCCAGAGGCCGCCGCGACCCGACTCCGGTATCCCCGTCCCCGCGCTCACGCCACCACTATCCCGGGTCGCCGTAGGTCGTGTAGTGCCAGCCCTTGCGGACCTGACCGGTGAGGTCGATGTAGATGTTCTTCACCCAGGTGTAGTCGTTCAGGGAGTCCGTCCCGAGGTCCTTGCCGAAGCCGGACTGCTTGACGCCCCCGTGGGGGGTCTCCGAGCCGAGGGGAAGGTGGTCGTTGACCCAGACGTCGCCGAAGCGCAGGGCGTTGGCCGCCTTGACGGCGGTGCGCAGGTCGTTCGTCCAGACGCTGCCCGCGAGGCCGTACTCGACCCCGTTCGCGATCTCGATCGCCTCGTCGAACGTCGAGAACTCGATCACGTCCAGCACGGGTCCGAAGATCTCCTTCTGGGCGATCGCCATGTCGGGAGTGACCCCGTCGAAGACCGTGGGGGTCACGAAGGCGCCCTTCGGGAACTGGGCGTGGGCATCCCCGCCCCCTGCGACCAGCTTGGCCCCCTCGGACTGGCCCTTCTCCACGAACTCCAGCACGTGCTGCTGCTGCGTCGCGTGGACGAGCGGGCCCAAGTCGGTGGACCGGGAGAGCGGGTCGCCCATCCGGACCGTCTTCACCCGGGCAAGCAGCTCCCGCAGGAACCGCTCCCGCACGTTCCGGTGCAGGATCAGGCGCGTGGCGGCGGTACAGTCCTGGCCCCCGTTGACGAACCCTCCGACCATCGCCCCCTCGACCGCGGCGGCGAGGTTGGCGTCCTCGAAGACGACGAACGGGGCCTTCCCCCCCAGCTCGAGCTGGGTGCGCTTGACGCTCCCGCTGGCGGCCTCCATGATCTTGCGCCCGGTGGCCGTGTCGCCCGTGAGGGAGACGAGGTCGACCTTCGGGTTCCGGGAGAGCTCATCGCCGACCTCCCCCCCGGGACCGGTGACGATGTTGAGGGCCCCGGCGGGCAGGCCGGCCTCCTCGAAGACCTTCCCGAGCTCCAGGCTGGTGATGGGCGTCCAGCTCGCCGGCTTCAGGACGACCGTGTTCCCCACGACGAGGGCCGGGGCGACCTTCCAGACCGCCATCATGATCGGGTAGTTCCACGGCGTGATGGAGGCGACCACGCCGACCGGCTCGCGCCGGAAGATCGTGGTCCCGTCGCCGGTGAACTCCCCCGGGCTCCGGGCCTCGAGCGTGCGGCCCGCCCCCGCGTAGAAGACCAGGTTGTCGATGGAGAACGGCAGGTCCGCGTCCGCGGCCTGCTTGATCGTCTTCCCCTGGTTCCGGCTCTCGAGCTCGGCGACGGCCGGGAGCCGGCTCTGCAGGAGGGCGGCCGCCTTGAGGAACACCTCGCCCCGGGCGCGGGGGGGCAGCTTCGGCCACGGGCCCCGGTCGAAGGCGTGACGCGCGGCGTCAATGGCGCGGCGGGCGTCGCCGCGCGCGCCCTTGGGCACCGTGGCCAGCGTCGTGCCGTCGAACGGGCTAGTGACCGGGAACGTCGCCTCCGTCTCGGCCGAGACCCACTCGCCCCCGATCCACATCTTCCGGTCCATGGACTCGCTCCCGTCGGCTGAGCCCCGACCCCCTAAAGCCGTTCGCGCCTCGGCCTCCCCGGCGGTTCCTCGGGCGGTCCGGGGCCAGAGGGCGGAGCACCACGGAGTCTCCGTGGACCGGCCTTTTCCTTCCCCGCACCCTGTCGCGGGCGGAGGGCGCCGGACCGTGACCCGGAAGGATCAGCGGGAGTTCCACCTGATGGGCGGCCTCGGGGCGGCGACCGTCGGGGCCTTCCTGGTCCTGCTATCCTTCCACACTCCGCCAGCGATCCCGGCGGCGGTATGCTGTCCCATCGGGGCGCCGTGCGCCCAGCCGCTTCCGCTCATCCTTCGCGCGCCCAATAGCTCATACCCAACCCAGACGGGAGGGACGTTCAACCTGACCGTCGTAGCGGCCGACACGAACCTGACCGCGGGGGACCTGCAATTCCGACCGATGACCAGCGGCACATTGGTGTGGAACCAGTCCTTGACGTTGGCTGTCTACGACACCGCCGGATCCATCGTAGCGAACTTCAACGCGAGCCGATCGGAATGGAGGGGGGAGGCCGCCGCGAATTCACCCACCGCGTCCGACCCCTACGCGGGATGGTCGTCGGGCACCGATGCGCTCATCGAAAACGGGTTCAACTTCTCGTTCACGCTCGCCCCGACCTACGAGGTATACGGGTACGGTTTCTTTGGGTGCGCGAGTGGGATGGTGCTCGTCGAGTACCCCTCGGACTGACGCCGACCCCGATAACGTAGGGACCGGGGAGTAGGAGATGGGAGATACGGAGGAGGTCCCCGGGTCAGGGCCGGACGGGTCCCCCCGGCCCCCGGCGAGAGCGCGCGTGTCCCCCTGAGTGACCCTAGCACACCTTAAGAAGGGGGAGCGAACTCCCCCGCTCCGGCCCGCGGGGGGGTCCTTTCTGTATGAATCCGAGGACTCGGAACATCGTGGTCGTCGCCGTGGTCGTGATCCTGATCGGCGCGGGGGTCGGGACGTACTACGTCCTCCAGCACTCCCCCTCGGTCTCCACCTGCAGCGCGACCGAGACGAAGTACATCTGCATCGACCAGGCCGAGATCCCGGACTCGCTCGACCCGGCCGTGACGTTCTCGACCCCGGGCTGGGCGGCGGTCCAGCAGGTCTACCAGGGCCTCGTCAACTACAACGGTACGAGCGTGACGAACTTCTCCGGGGTGCTCGCCGCCAGCTGGACGACCTCCTACGAGTATAACCCGGTCACCCAGTCGAACATCACCTCCTACACCTTCCAGCTCCGGCCCGGAGTGACGTTCTCCAACGGGGACCCCTACAACGCCTACGTCCAGTGGTACAGCTTCTACCGCAGCCTGCTGATCGCCGCCGGGCCCCAGTTCATCCTGGAGGAGAACTTCTTCTCCACGAACTTCAACGCGGCCTCCCCCTTGAGCTACTACACGAGCCTCGCGAACAGCACCGCGGCCAACACCACGCTCGCCAATGACCTC
>JASHTC010000037.1 GCA_030040755.1 Thermoplasmata archaeon
GGGGGGGCCCCCATGCGGCGGGAGGGGGCGGCGGGGGGCTCGGGGCGGTCGGAGGCGGCGGGGGGATCGTTCGCGCCGGAGGGGGCGGTGCGGCGGACGGGGTCCACCCGGCGGGCGGGACGGAGGAGCCGAGGGGGGAGCCGCCGGCCCCAGGGAGTCCGGTCTGGGGCAGCGTGAATCCGCACTTCGCGCAGAAGAGCGCGCCCTCCGCAGCGGTCGTCCCGCAGTGCGCGCAGACGGGCATGTAGGGGGGAAGGTATATGCGATATTTGACCGTCCAGTCTTCGGTGAGACACCGGTCGGTTGCGCTGGTCACTCGAGACCCCGCCCTCTACGGAGAGCTCGCGGGGTTCCTCCGAGAACAGCGCTGGCCGACCGTCAGCCTGCTTCCCGGTCAGCGGATCCCGGACAGCGTGGTCGCCGTCCTCACGTCGGCCGAGGAGGCGTCCTCGATCGCTCATCGGCGCGTCCTCCCCGTGGTCCCCGGCGGGGACCGCCACCTGCTCTCCGCGGCCGTGGAACAGGCGTTTGATTCGAGCGCCTCCCCGGAGGGGGAGCTGATCGTCGGCTTCGACCCCGGCCCCCGACCGGGGTACGCGATCCTAGAAGGATCTCGATGTCTCGGGGCCGGCTCGCTCGACTCGCCGGAGTCGGCGGGGGTCTTTGCAAGCCAGCTTCGGCACCGCTTCCCGTCCCGGCCGGTCCGGTTCCGGGTCGGAGCGGGGGACCCCCCCTCGCGCAACCGGATCGTCAATGCCCTCCTCGGACACCAGCGCTGGGTCGAGCTCGTGAACGAGCGGGGCACGACCCCCCGCGGGCATCGTCGTCCCCGGGACCCGATGGCGGCCCGTACGATCGCGCACAGCCCCGGGATCCTGGTCCGGGAGCCCCTTCCCACGACGTTCACGGCCGGCGAGGTCGCCAACCTCCAACGGCTGAGCCGGGAGCGGAGCGGCGGACAGCTGACGATCTCGCGCTCCTCGGCACACCGTGTCCTCCGCGGCGAGCTGACCCTCGGTGAGGCCGTAGATGAGGCCCGAGGTCCCCGGGGGCAAGAGCCCGCCGCCGCGCCGCCCGCTTCGGAACGCCTTTAATCCCGTCCCCGCTCGGCGCCCCCGTGCCGCTCTCCCCCGAGGTGGAGGCGCGAGCTCGGCGGCTCGCGCTCGAGAACGCGGTCGAGCACGAGGGCGCGGCCCGCGTCGACCCGATCCTGGCCCGCCTCTTGGCGACGGACCCGACCCTGCGCCGGCAGGCGGCGGAGGTACGGGACCTCGTTTCCCGGCTCGTCGCGGACGTTCGGTCCCTCCCCCCCGGCGAGCTCGAGGACCGGCTGGCGGCGCTGGGCGGACCGGAGACCGCCCGCGCTCGACCGGCTCCCTCGGCCACGGGAGAGTTCCCCGACCTCCCCGGGGCCGTCCCGGGCAAGGTCGTGCTCCGTCTCGCCCCGTTCCCGAGCGGGGTGTTGCATATCGGCCACGGCCGGATGCTCTTCGTCAACCAACTCTACCGCGAGAGGTACGGGGGGAAGATCCTCCTCGTCTTCGACGACACGCCCGGCTCGGAAGAGAAGCGGGTCGAGACCGAGTTCGTGGACCTCATCCGCGGCGATTGCGAGGACGCGGGCGTCCACCCGGACGCGGTCTACTTCAAGTCCGACCGGGTCCCGCAGTTCTACCTCTGGGCCCGCCGGGTGATCGACCGGGGCGCGGCGTACGTCTGCCGATGTCCTCCCGAGCTCCTCCGGCAGCGACGGGCGGACGGGGTCCCCTGTCCCGAGCGCGGCCAGAGCCCCGGCGAGGCGGTGGAGGAGTGGGAGAAGATGCTCGGGAACACCTACGGACCGGGGGAGGCGGTCCTCCGTCTGCGGACCGACCTGGCGGACCCCGACCCGGCGTTCCGGGACCGCGTCCTGTTCCGTATCACCGACCTGGACCACCCGCGGGTAGGGAGCCGGTACCGGGTCTGGCCGCTCCTCGAGTTCTCCTGGGCGGTCGACGACATCGAGCTGGGGGTCACCCACGTGCTCCGCGGCAAGGACCTCGTCATCGAGGACCGGATGCAGCGGTACATCTGGGACCTCCTCGGGGTCCAGGGACCGCCCTTTCTGCACTGGGGGATCCTCCGGGTGCGAGAGGCCAAGGTTTCGAAGAGCAAGTCCTACCGCGAGGTCAAGTCCGGTCTCTACGACGGCTGGGCCGACCCCCGGACTTGGTCGCTGCGCTCGCTCGACCGCCGGGGGATCACGAACGAGGCGCTGCGGGCGTTCATCCTCTCGTTCGGGATGTCGCTCTCCGATATCGAGGTGCCAGCAGAGACGCTGTACGCCGAGAACCGCAAGCGGATCGACGCGACGACCGTCCGCCGATCGTTCGTGGCGGACCCGGTCCGCGTCGATGTCGACGGGTACCCGCTCGATCTCGCGCGCGTCGACCTCGCGAACCACCCGGACCGACCCGAGCTTGGCACCCGGTCCGTGCCGGCCGGCCCGTCGTTCTTCCTTCCGCGGCACGACCTCGCGGCGCATGCCGGGGAGGTCGTCCGGTTGAAGGACCTCCTCAACCTCGAGCTCCCCGCCGAG
>JASHTC010000038.1 GCA_030040755.1 Thermoplasmata archaeon
GCGTCTGACCGTCGACCTGGGGTTCGGGGGAAGCTCAGGTCTCGCTGGGTGGACCCCGTCGATGTCGGCCTCGCACTCTCTCCGAATTGATACACGAGGCGTTGACAGTCGAAATGCGCGCGAATCGTCTGTCCGCGCTGAGCCGGGGACCCAGAGTTTACTCGACTGGCACATCTCGTCAGCACTTGCTCGCCGAGCCCGAAGGGGTCCTCCCGGAATGAGGCTCACCACCGCACGGTCTCTCGAGAGAGGGTGGCAGAGCCTGGCGACGGTGGCCCGCCTTCGAGACTCGCTTGCGCCGTTCTTGGGCGTCGCTTCGTACAAGGGGGTCAACCGGCTGGGGGCGCGGGTGGAGTCATCGAGGTTCATCCGCGGACTTCCGGCATCGGCCCGGAGCTTTGCGTCGCCGCGGATGCTGCGGGAGTGGGTGGTGAGCCAGCCGGCTGCAGGTGGCATGTTCTTGGAGTTCGGGGTGGCGGGCGCGGAATCGACGAACGAACTGGCACGCCGGATGGCGGAACTCGGGGTCCCATCCCCGATCTACGGGTTCGATTCGTTCCGCGGGTTGCCGGAGGACTGGCGACCGGGGGTCCGCGCCGGAGCGTTTCATCAGGACAACCTACCTCGGGTCGACGACAACGTGACCCTCGTCGTTGGCCCGTTCGAGCAGTCGCTTCCTCCGTTTCTCCAGGACCATCCGTCGACGGTTGCGTTCGCCCACATCGATTGCGACCTGTACTCGTCCGCTCGTTTCGTGCTCTCGACGATGGTCTCGTCTTCCCGGCTCGTGCCGGGCTCCGTGCTGCTGTTCGACGATCTGATCAACTTTCCCGGATGGAACACGGACGGGGAATATCGCGCGCTGACCGAGGTCTTCCCGACCGAGAATCTCACCTACGAGTTCATCGCCGTGGCCCCTGTCTACCACCAGGTCGCCCTCCGAATCCTACCCAAGTGACCTCGACAGAGCCGGGCGGGACCGGCAGGTCGAACCTACCGGCCGGTGTTCGACTGCCCATGGTCTCCCGCTTCCTACGCAATCCTGGAGGATTCAGCGCGGACCCCCGACTTGCGGTGGTCCACTCCGTCCCGCTCGATGCCCAGGGCGGGGTCGCGTCCGTCCCTCAGCTGAAGACGAGATAGAGCGTCCCGTTGTAGGCGGCCGGGGTGTAGATGTCAATCCAGATCGGGGTCTCATCGGAAGTGACGGTGACCGGCAAGGAGGAGCTGAGTCCAAAGCCCGTGCTGTTGGTGGTCACGCTCTGCACGGTGCACGGCAGGGAAGCAGAGTTCCAGGGCAACCACCAGAACGTGTCGTACGTGGAGTCCGGCGGGCTATGGAATCCACCGTGCTGGGCGCCGTTGAGTCCGCAGGCATCATCGGGGGAGACCGCGACGATGGCCGTGACGTTCACGGGGCCACTCGCGTTCGGACTCGGCTCTGGCGTACCGGAGCTGCTGGGGCTCGTGATCGAGTTGGATGGACTGGCCGCCAGGAGGGCGATCGCGGCCACGAGAGACACGACCGCCACCGCGACTCGGAGGTAATACAGTCCGCGCGGGGTGGCCGACGGGCTCGTCCCCTCCTCGTCCTCGTCGACCTGTAGGTCCTCTGGGTCGCTGGAGGTAAGCGAGAGGGGATGCGGAAGGCTCGGAAGCAATGGGGAGCCGCACCACTGGCACTCCGTCGCCTCGAACGGGTTCGACCCGCCGCAGTGAGGACAGTCTCCCGGGTTCACGACGGTTGCGCTCGATGCCCCCCAGGTGGTTAACGTTGCCCCGGGTGCTCGCAGGGGCGCTTGCCCAGGCCAGGGTCCCCACACCCCCGGGGAATTGGACTCGACCGGTCCATCTTCGAGCTCCGGCCGGAGAGGGAGCCCCGCGCGGGGTCCCGCATGCCTAGGCAACGAGTGGCGGTCTACTACGGCCGGCCGCCGGCGCAGGCCGTTCCGGCCGGTAAACCCACGGGGGGGGGTCGTGTCCCACCCCCGGCGAGGCCCGCGGAGCGTGACACAAGCCACGACGTCGCGTCACCATCGCAGGTCGAACGCCGCAAACGGGCCGACCCGGCGGAAGCCGTGGTGCTTGAGGATGGGACCGGACGTAGCGATCCGTGCGGTCGTGATCGCGATCTCCGCCGCTCGCTCCGCCGCCGCTTCGCAACGGGACCGGACCAGGGAGCCGTAGATCCCCCGACGCCGGTGGGACGAGATCACTCCCGTCCCGAAGAAGCGGGCCACTGGCCCGGCGACCTCCAGGCCGGCGACGCCCACCGGAACTTCGGCCTCCCAGGCGAGGAAGCGGTCGGAGTGTCCCCCGTCTTGTATCCTCTGGTGGAACTCTTCGAGGAACGCCCGAGAGGTCTCGGGCGAGGGTTCCGGTTCCCCGAAGATCGTGCTGGTGAGGCTCTGATAGTTGCGGTAATCGAGGTCCGTGGTCGCCTCGCGTACCCCCACCCCGGTCGGGGCTCTGAAATCGGGTAGTCTACGCCGTCCGCTCTCATCCCGGAGCTCCCAGACGAGCACCTCCGCTTCGTCCCGCGGGACGTAGCCCAGCGCCGTCAGACGCTCGGGGAGACCTGCCGGGCGGGTCAAAGGGGTGACGGAGATCCTGACCCCGGTTCCCCCCATGGACTCCACCCGAGCCCGAAGGTCGCGAAGGACCTGGTCGGTCCGGGACTCCGGCTCAACCCGGAACCCATAGGCGAAGTTGAGCGCCGACGACCCCGGCGTGACCACCAGCTCGTAGTCGTGGAGCCGGACCGTCTGGGAGCTGGGTGGTTTCCAGCGCCAGGCATCGACGGCCGCCCAGACCAGCTCGTCAGTCCAAGGCTGCAAGGAGTTCCCCGCCGGCTGGAAGGTCTGTCCCCCTTGACCTTAGCTGACCTCCCGGGGACGGCCCCCGCCTCGCTCATCGTGGTCCGGCCACGACCGGGCGGGCGGCGCGCGGAGAGGTGGGGGCGCGCGCGATCCCGTAGATCGCGACGACCACCAGGCCGACCCCGACCGCCTGAACCGCCGACA
>JASHTC010000039.1 GCA_030040755.1 Thermoplasmata archaeon
GCTTTTCCAGCGTCAGGACCCGTACGTGGTCCCGACCTCGTTCCAGTACCAGCAGTACGGTCGAGCCCTCTCCTTCCACTCGGTCTACTCGTTCCTGCCGCTCCTGATGTTCGCGCAGGTCCCGGGCCTCAACTACAAGTGGTTCGCCCTTGCCGCCTGGGCCGGGATGGTCCTCGTTGCGCGTCGTCGGTTCGACACGGCGGTGATGCTGGCCCAGCCGTACCTGGCGATCCTCGCCGCGAACGGCTACAACGACCTGGTCGTGCTCCTCCTCTTGACCGTCGGGTTCGTCGGCTGGGAGGGACGCCGTCAAAAGTGGGCGGAGTGGCTCGCGCTCGGGTGTCTTCAGGTCGCCAGCGTCCTCGTGGTCGCCTACCACCTCGTACGAGGGGACGGACGCAACGTCGTCCTCACGCTCGTCATCGCTGGCGCGTTCTTGGTTCCCTTCGTGCTCTGGAGCGGGGCCGGCGTCCTGTGTCCCGCCCTCACGGGGGACCGCCTTTCGGCCTGCGGGAGTGGGGCGGCGCTCTCCCACCATCTGGACGACTCCGTCTGGCTCGTCTGGGGGGTCGCGGTGTTCTACGCCCCGCTGCTCGGGGCGTTGCGCCGTCGGGCCGCCGCCGGCTGGACCGCACGGCTCCTGCGGCGGCTTCGACTCTCGCTCGACGACGCGCTGCGCCTGCCCGCGTTCCTGGTCGTCGGGATCTCGGGAGTCTTCGTCAACCTCTGCGTCTTCACCGTGCTCGGCCTCCGCCTCCCGGCCACCCCCGACGCGGTCTACCTCGCGAGCGCGGGTGCCTTTGCGGTGGCGCTCTGCTGGAACTTCTCCTGGAACCGTGCCTGGGCGTTCGCCGGCCGAGGAGGACACTCGACCGCCTACCATTTCGGACTCTACGGATTGATCCAGCTCGGGGCCCTCGCGGTCAACCTCGTCGTCCTCGCGGGGGCCGTCGGCCTCGGAGCGTCCAACCTCGAGGGCCAGCTCGTCGGCATCATCGTGGCGAGCCTGCTGGGCTACGGCCTGAACCTCCGGTGGAACTTCCGCGCCCCGGTCGTCCAGTCGCGGCCCGGATGAGCGGGACCCCCCCTGCGGAGGGGTCGTCGCCGTTTCAGAGTCCGCGGACCTGGCCCCGTCCGAGAGCGCGTTGACCGGCCCTCCCCCTCCGCCCGGCTCCGATCCCGAAGCCCGGCCGCTCCGCCGGCTCCGGCTCCGTGGCGAACAGGAGACGCTCGTCATCCCGCTCTACGCCCGAGCGCTGGACTATCGCTCGAAGCACTCGATCCTCAAGGACCGGAAATCGAGCGAGCTGGTCGACCAGATCGACTTCGACTTTGAGAAGCTGCGCAGCGCCGGCGGCCCGCTCCTCGCCGTCCGGGCCCGCCAACTGGATGAGTGGACCCGCGGGTTCATCGGCCGGACCCCGAACGGCGTAGTCCTGAACCTCGGGTGCGGCCTGGACACCCGGATCTCGAGGGTCGCTCCCCCGCCGACCCTCCGCTGGTACGACGTCGACTTCCCCGGGGTCATCGAACTGCGCCGGAACTTCTTCTCGGACGGTGGCGGGTATCGGATGCTCGGTGCCTCGGTCACCGACCCGGGCTGGCTGGACTCCGTCCCGAACGACCAGCCGGTGATGGCGGTCGCGGACGGAGTGCTGGAGTATCTGGGCGAGGAGGAGGTGCGGACCCTGTTCCACCGACTGACCAAGAGATTCTCGCACGGTCGCCTCGCCTTCGATGTCATGAACTCCTGGGCGCTCGCGACCGGCAACGCGCATCTCCAGGGAAGGAGCGAGGCCCGGCTCCGGTGGGCCGTCGACGACCTCCGTACGGTCGACGCGCTCGACCCCCGACTGCGGAGGACCGCGGCCGTCCCGATGCTCCCGTCCAGGTATCTCCCGCTCGGGAAACGGGTCCTGTTCGCGGTCGCTTACCTCGTCCCGAGGCTCCGCACCACGGTCCGACTCCTCTGCTACGAGTTCTAGGAGGGCCCCTCGCCCCCCGAGAGCGGGGGTCGTCAGTCCATCTTCTTGAGCGCCGTGACGAGCTTCCCCACCGCCGCCTGGGCGTCGCCGTACAGCATGTGGCAGTTGTCCTTGTAGAACAGGTCGTTCTCGATGCCGGCGAACCCCTTGCCCTGGCCGCGCTTGATGACGATGACGTTGTGCGCGTTCTCGACATCCAGGATCGGCATCCCCTGGAGCGGGCTGCCGGCCCGGTGGGCGGCCGGGTTGACCACGTCGTTCGCCCCGATGACGAGCACGACGTCCACGTTGGAGAACTCGGGGTTGATCTCGTCCCGGTCGAACAGCTTGTCGTAGGAGATCCCCGCCTCGGCGAGGAGGACGTTCATGTGGCCGGGCATCCGGCCCGCGACGGGGTGGATCGCGAACTTCACCGTGACCCCCCGCGCCTCGAGGAGGTCGGCGAGCTCCTTGACCTTCTGCTGGGCCTGCGCGACCGCCATCCCGTACCCCGGCGCCACCACGACCGTGTTCGCGTAGGCGAGCATCGCCGCGACGTCCTCGGCCTCGATGGGCTTCATCGACCCGTGGATGGTCGTCCCCGTCTCCTCGGTCGCGCCGAACGCGCCGAACAGGACGTTCCCCACGCTACGGTTCATCGCCTTGGCCATGAGGAGGGTCAAGAGCGAACCCGCGGCCCCGACCAGCGTCCCCGCGATGACCATCGCGTACCCCGCGTCGCCCAGCGGCCCGCTGACGAGCGCGAACCCGTCCAGCGCGACCGCGATCCCCGTGAGCGCGTTGAACAGGCTGATGACGACCGGCATGTCGGCCCCGCCGATCGGCAGGGCGAGCAGGAGGCCGAACAGGATCATCAGCACGAAGAACGGCAGGAGCCAGACCGTCTGGGTCATCCACACCGCGTAGACGCCGAACCCGACGCCGACCACGAGGACCGCGATGTTCGTCGGCTGCTGCACCGGATAGACGATCGGCTTCGACCGGAGCCATCCCTGGAGCTTCAGGAAGGCGATCATGCTCCCCGCGATCGAGGTCGCTCCGATGACCGCGCCCGCGAGGGCGAGACCCGAGATGGAGGTGTTGGAGAGGTTGCCGAGCATCTCGACGGCGCCAATGGCCGCGGCCGACCCGCCTCCCATGCCGTTGAAAATCGCGACCATCTGCGGCATCGCGGTCATCTGGACCACGCGCGCCCAGTACCACCCCGCGAGGCTCCCGAGGATCACCCCGAGCGCGATCAGCGGGAAGTTCGGATAGCGCAGGCCGGGGATCACGAACGTGACCGCGACGGCGATCAGCATCGCGACGCCGGCCTGGACGATCCCGCGGCGGGCGGTCGCCGGCGAGCTCATCGCCCGCAGGCCGAGGATGAACACGAGGACCGCGACGACGTAGACCGCGTCGACCAGCGGCTCCTGCCAGGCGATCACGGACCGCCCCCCTTCTTCTTCGAGCGGTCGAACATCGCGAGGATCCGCTCGGTGACCACGTAGCCACCGGTGACGTTCATCGCCCCCATGATCACGGCGACCAGTCCCACCCCCTGCTCGACCGGGGTCGTGCTGAACCCGAGGGCGACGATCGCGCCGACGAGCACGATCCCGTGGATAAAGTTCGAGCCCGACATCAGCGGGGTGTGGAGGAGGACCGGGACGCGGCTGATGACCTCGTAGCCCACGAACGCCGCGAGGATGCCGATGAACAGCGCGGTCCAGAGGTCCGCGGCCATCGACCTACTTCCCTCCCGCGATCGCGTCGCGCGTCGGGGCGTGCGTGACCGCTCCGTTCCAGGTCAGGAGGCTCGCGGCGAGGATCTCGTCCTTGTACTCCGGGACGAGGGTTCCGTCGGGCGCCACGAGCAGCTTGAGGAACGACTCGAGGTTCTTCGCGTACATCTGGCTGGCCGACAGCGGAACCTGGCTCGGCAGGTTCAGCGGGCCGACGATGGTCACCCCATGGATGTCGACCTGTTGGCCGGCCTGCGTCAGCTCGCAGTTGCCGCCGGACTCGGCGGCGAGGTCGACGATCACCGAGCCCGCGTGCATCCGGTCCACCATCTCCCGGCGCACCAGGAGCGGGGCCCGCCGACCGGGGACGTTGGCGGTCGTGATGACGATGTCGGCCTCGGCGACCGCCTTCGCCACCATCTCGGCTTCCTGCTTCTTCTCCTCGTCCGTGAGCTCTCGGGCGTAGCCCCCGGTGCCCTCCGCGTTGATCTGCAGCTCGAGGAATTTCGCCCCGAGGCTGCGCACCTGCTCACCCGCGGCCCGACGCACATCGTAGGCCTCCACGATCGCCCCGAGGCGTCGGGCAGTCGCGATCGCCATCAGGCCCGCGACGCCGGCCCCCAGGATCAGGACCCGGGCGGGACGGATCGTCCCGGCGGCGGTCGTGAGCATCGGGAGGAACTTCGGACAGAGGCTCGAGCCCAGCAGGACCGCCTTGTAGCCGGCGACGGTCGCTTGCGACGAGAGCACGTCCATGCTCTGCGCCCGAGTGATCCGTGGGAGGAGCTCCAAGGCGAACGAGGTGAGCTTCTGGTCGCGCATCTTGGCGACCCGGTCGAGGTTGCGGCCGGGGTTCATGACCGCGACCACGACCGTTCCGGCCGGCATCCCCGCGATCTCGTCCAGGGTCGGGGGCTGGAGCTTCACGACGACCGCGGCCGAGGCGAGGAGGGCCGTCCGGTCCGTCTCGACCCGGGCTCCGGCCTTGCTGTATTCCGAGTCCGGGTACCCCGCGGCCACGCCGGCCCCCGACTGAAGGGCCACTTCGAACCCGCCCTTGACCATTCGAGGAACGACCTCGGGGGTCAGCGCCACCCGCGCCTCTCCGGGAGCGACCTCCGTGAGAACAACAGCACGAATTACCATAGGTATCAATCCGGGGCGTACCGGACGAGATTATACGCTTGGTGCCTCGGGCACGAGGGGTGGTCCCGGCGCCCCGACAGGCCCCGCACGGTTCCATGGGCGAACGGTTCGATATCGTGGTCGTCGGAGGGGGGATCGTCGGTCTCGCGACGGCCCGCTCCCTGCGGCGCCACCGGCCCGAAGACTCCCTCGCGCTGCTGGAGAAAGAGCCCGAACTGGCCGCTCACCAGACGGGGCACAACAGCGGGGTCATCCACTCCGGGATCTTCTACGCCCCCGGTTCGCTCAAGGCACGCCTGACCCGGGAGGGGCGGGCAGAGCTCCTGGCGTTCTGCGCCGCGGAGAAGATCGCGACCCGACCCACCGGCAAGCTCGTGGTCGCGTCGGACGCCTCTGAGATGCCGGCTCTCGACCGGCTGATGACCCAGGCCCGGGCGAACGGCGTCCCGGGAGTCATGCGCCTGGACCGGCCCGCCATGGACGCGGCCGCCCCCGGAGTCGCGGGGGTCGCTGCGCTCTGGGTGCCGTCCACCGCGATCGTCGACTACCCGGGCGTGGCCCAGCGGCTCGGACGTCAGCTCGAGGCGGCGGGCGTCCGGGTGAGCCGCGGCGCCGAGGTCACGGCGGCGGAACCCCGCCCCGACGGGTGGCATCTGGAGACGGGAGCCGGCGGACTCGACGCGCGGTTCATAGTGAACTGCGCGGGCCTCGACGCCGACCTGCTCGCCCGGCGCCTGGGGACCGACCCGACCGTGAGCATCGTTCCGTTCCGTGGCGACTACTACGAGCTCGAGGGGACCCCACGCTCCGGGATCCACGCGCTCGTCTACCCAGTGCCCGACCCGCGGTTCCCGTTCCTCGGCGTGCACCTCACCCCGACGGTGCGGGGGACGGTGCTCGCCGGCCCGAACGCGGCCCTCGCCCTCGACCGGGAAGGGTACCACCGAGGGGCCGTCGATGGCCGCGAACTGGTGCGGCTCGCCGAGTTCCCGGGAGTATGGGCGATGCTCCGTAGATATCCGGGAATGGCCGCGCACGAGTGGCTACGCTCCTGGGGCCGGGAGGAGTTCCTCTACGCGATACGGAAGCTCTGGCCGTCGGTCGAGCTCGAGGACCTCGGAGCCCGCTACAGCGGGGTGCGCGCCCAGGCGATCCGCCCGGACGGTACGCTCGAGGAGGACTTCGTCCTGCGCCCGGGGCCGCACGCGCTGCACGTCATCAACGCCCCCAGCCCGGCGGCCACGGCCTCCTTCGCGATCGCCGAGGAGGTGGTCCGCGCCGCGGGGTTCGCCGGGGCGGTCAGAGAGTGACCCGTCCGAGATGCACCTCCGAGCTGGCTCCCTCGCGGTCGGTGGCCGGGGTCGTAGGATGCGCGAGGACCTCGTGGGCGGACCCGCGTCGGCGGCCACGAGGTCGTAGGTGGCCCCTGCACCCTGTTATCAAGGCGAGGTACCTCGCATCGCCGGCCATGCCTGGGGAGGTACCTCGTGAGCGAGAGGCACGGTCCCGCCAGCTGAAGCTCGGGTGGAAGGCCCGGGTCGTGCGTACCAAAGGCGGGGATTCCGCGAGCGACCGGGGCTCGTACATCGCCCACCTGCCGAAGGAGGAAGTGGAGAGGTTGCACTGGGAACGGGGAACCCGGCTGGACCTGACGGTCGAGGGGAATCGGATCGTTCTCGCAAGCTCCGCAGAGCCGCCCCCCAGCCCCTCGCTCGACGTGGTCCGATGTGGCGATGTTCTCGAAGAGATGCGCAAGATTCCGGCGGGTTCGGTCCAGATGGCGATCACCTCGCCGCCGTACAACGTCAAGGCGGGGTACGCCGAGTACGCCGACGACCGCGAGTACCGAGAGTATCGGGCCTGGCTGAGCGAGGTGTGGCGTGAGACCGCGCGCGTCCTCTGCGAAGGGGGCCGTTTCGCCCTCAACATCGCACCGACCAGCATCGCCCGGTATCGCCCCGTCCACATGGACCTCAGCCACGACGTGGAGGCGGCGGGGCTCCACCCCCGAACGGAGATCCTGTGGTACAAGCAGAACATGACGGCGAAGCGCACCGCCTGGGGATCGTTTCGCAGTCCGCGCCACCCGCACGTGATTCCCTCGTGGGAGTACGTCCTCGTGTTCCACAAGAACAGCTGGAAGCTCGAGGGAGACCGTGCGATGGCCGACATTTCCTCCGAGGACTTTGTCTCGTGGTCGGACGGGATGTGGAAGATCTCGCCGGAGACCACTCGGTACGCGAACCACCCGGCGATGTTCCCCGAGGAACTGATCCGCCGGCTCCTGCTCTACTTCACCTACCGGGGGAACACGGTGCTCGACATGTTCGGGGGTACGGGAACGGTCGCGGTCGCCGCCAAGAAGCTGGGTCGGCACTTCATCCATATCGACAAGAGCCGGGAGTACTGCGATGCGGCCGTGCGGCGGCTGGAAGGGGGCCCGCTCCCGCGGGGGTCGCGGACCAAGCCCTCCGAGCGGTCGTTGGTCCGCCGGAGCCGGCGGCGAGCGGTCGGGCCTGACTCGAGCCTCGACCGGTCGGACGGGGGCCCTCCCGCCCGAGAACTTCCTTCTCATGATTGACGCTCGCTCTGGGTCGCCCGACCCCGACGGAGGCGCCCGGGTCGCCTCCCTCCCGTAACCGGCGGAGGCGGAGAGGAGGTGGCCTCCGCGTCCCGGGAAGGAGTGCCCATGGCCCGCCCCACGGACCCCGCTACAGCCCCTCCGGGCCGCGACCGGACCCCGAAACGCGCCGCGAAGGTCACCCTCGTCGTTGCGGTGAACGGCCTCGGCGTGTGGGGGCTGTTCGGCCACGTCCTCGGGAGCCTCGCACTCGGCCTCTTGCTGCTCCTCCTCGCCCTCGGGACCTACCTGCTCGCCTACCGATGGGGGCTCGTCCACGACCGAGCGTTCCTGGCGGCGTGGATCGGGGTCGCCGTCGTCGCGTCCGTGTTCTCGCTGGTCGTCGGACCTCTCAACGGCCTGACGGACGAACCGTACGTCATGCCGGTGCTGGCGGGCGCATGGCCGAACCTCTACGGCTCGACCCTCTCGGTCACCTACGTGCAGTACGGTCGGACCTTCACGGAGGCCCCGCTGTACAACGTCTACCTGCCGTTCCTCCCCTACCTCCGGCTCCCCTTCGTGAACTACAAGTGGACCTCCCTCGGTGCGTGGATGGCCTCGCTCTACCTCCTCCGCCGACGGGACGAGGCCCTCACCCTGTGGGGAGGGTTCTGGGTCGGGTTGATGGCGGCGAACGGGTTCAACGACTACGTCCCGTTCCTCTTCCTCACGCTCGCCTTCGTCCGTCCGACCGGGCCCTGGGCGAAGGTCGCCGAGTACGTCGGGTTGGGACTCAAGCAGTTCGCGAACGTGGTGATCGTCGGGGTGCATCTCTATCGCCGACAGTGGCGCGACGCGGCGATCGCAGTCGGGGTCACGGCCGCGATCCTCGCTCCCTTCGCCTACCTCTCCCCCGGCGGGGTCTGGTGCCACGCGATCCTGATCGAGAGCACCAACTGCGGCGGCAACCCCGGCCCCGTCTTCGGGGCGGCGGTCCTCTCTCACGTCAACTACCCGCTCTGGCTCCTCTACGTGGCGGCGGTCTTCGGAGCCGGCTACGTGCGCGGTCTCCGCGCGGCGCCCTCCGGCGGCTGGCGCGGGCGCGCGGGCGAACTGGTTCGACGGTACTTTCCGGAGCGACCCCGTCCGAGCCCCGCCCTAGGGTCGCGCGGGGAGGCGGTCGCCGAACAGGCGCTGCTCGAGGTCGGTCGTCGCCCGGACGAGGAGGGGCTCGAGGTTGACCGTGTCCGCGCGGTTGTAGCGGACGAGCCGGTCGAGTGAGCCCGGGTTGCCCGCCCGGTACTCCCGCCACAGCCGGACCGCGTCCAGCCCCCGGATCCCCTCGACCCCGGTCCGGTCGCCGAGCCCGAGCTGCTCCTCGATCCGTTTGAGGCCGCCGGCGAGCCCGAGCCGGTAGAAGACGAACCGCAGGTCGATGTGCACCGGCGGGGCTTCGAGGGCGGGGAAGGTTGCCTCGAGGAACGGCACGTCGAACTGGCGCCCGTTGAAGGTGACCAGCACGGGGAACTTTCGCAGGTAAGCGGGCAGCTCCTCGAGGTCCTCGCCGGCGACGAACGTCCGCGTCGCGCCCCCGCCGTGCACGGTCACGACCGTGACCATCCCGGCGTACGGCGAGAGGCCGGTCGTCTCGATGTCGAGGTAGCCCGTCCGCTCGCGGAACTCGGAGAAGAGCCGCCAGTGCTCGGCGTCGGGGAGGCGGTGGCCGAACCACGCGGCGTCCTGCTCCTGGAGCGCGCGCTCGCTCGCCGAAAGGGCCCGACGGATCCGCTCGCGATGGGCCGCGCCGCCGCCGAGGGCGTCGGCCCGCCGGGCCAGGTCGCTCCAGTCGAGCACGCCGTCCCGCCACAGCGCGAGCTCGGTCGCCGGGCCGACCCCGGGAAGGTGGAGGAAGGTCGCGCGGAGCACGAACGGTGCGACCGGAACCGGGGCTTAACCGTGCCGGACGCTCCGGTTCGGGTCAGCGTCCGGGGGCGGGCCGGGGGTCGGCCGACTCGACGGGGAGCGGCCCGATCGGGGCGACGAGCTCCTTGACCGCGGCCCAGAACTTCGGGACCTCCTCGCGCGGCAGGCGCCGGTCGTAGAGCGGCATGCGGCACTCGGCCTCGAGGGCCTCGGGGTCGTCCGCGTCCCAGACGAGGCGCACGACGAACGGGCCCCGCTCCTCCTCGTAGGCGTAGACGCGCTTGCGGGGGTCGGTGGTCACGGGGTTCGGGGCCAGGATGTCGAGCGGCGGGTTCGGCGGCGGGGCGACCCCCGGCGTGAGCACGAGGAGCGGCGGGCGGGGCGGGAGCGTGAGGCGGATCCAGCCGACGACCGGCCAGCGGGTGCGCGGGACTCCGAGGCTCGGCAGGGGGCGGTTCCTCCGTCCCTCCGAGGGAGCCGACGGGCTTAACGCCCGCTCCCCGGGTCGAGCCGGTCGGCTCGGAGCGGGCTTCGTTCGGGAAAAAAGAAACCACACGCGTTCTGTGTAACTGCCAAGCGTCACTAGGTTACGTAGCTGCGGACGTTAGTGGCCGCGGGCTGAGTGGATCGCCCGAGGGCTTTCCACGTACACCCCGGCTCTATCGAACTTGTCTTCTACAAATGTCCTCAAAGGTCTCTCTTTTTCGAGGGGGTTTCGGGCTTAGATGCTTTCAGCCCTTATCCCGTAGCGCGTGGCTGCTCAGCGATGCCTTGCCAGACAACTGATGGACTAGAGGCGCCGATCCCCCGTTCCTCTCGTACTGTGGGGACCTTCTCGTCAGAGACCCAGACACTTCCGCCAAAAAGTAACACACCTGTCTCGCGACGGTGTAAACCCAGCTCACGATCCCTTTTAATGGGCGAACAACCCCACCCTTGGTAGCTGCTGCACCACCAGGATAGGCAGAACCGACATCGAAGTAGCAAGCCTCCAGGTCGATAGGGACTCTTGCTGGAGACAACTCAGTTATCCCCGGG
>JASHTC010000040.1 GCA_030040755.1 Thermoplasmata archaeon
ATATCGACGGCCCGCTCGGTGGGCTCGTGGAGGACCTCCTCCGCGTTCGATGAGCTACGCGTTCGAGGCGCTGTCGGTCGCCGTCACGTTGCTCTTCGCGGTGGGGGGGCTCCTGCTCCTCCTCGCGCGGACCCCCCGCGGAAGGTCACTGCACCACGCCCTCGTCCGCGCCCTGCGCCGATGCGCAGGCGAGGACGACCTCGGCTGGCTGAAATGGTGGCACCTGGCCCTCGGGGCGGCGGTCTTCTACGCGGCGGTCACCGGCTTCGACGTCGTCACCGGGTCGTACGCTTGCCCCGGGGGGACCCGCCCGAGCGACCTCATCGGCTACCTGGACTCGGGCCGGGCCCTCCTCTCCGGAGCGAACCCGTTCTCGGTCCCGGATTGCGGGGGGACCATCGCCGAGCCGTACGGGATCGCCGCCATCCTGATCTCCGCCGTCGGCAGCCTCGGCGGGGTCCCGGGCATCGCGCTGGTCTGGGGCGCCGTCGGGGTGGCCCTCGTCCCGCTGACGTGGGCGCTCGCGGGGCCGGACCGACGCTACCTGACGCTGTTCGTGGTCGTGTCTCCGCTCTACCTGCCCCTCATCGCGGCGCAGATCGACGGCGCGAGCAACGCCTTGATCCCCCTCACGCTCCTCCTGAGCCTCGTCCTCATGACCCGCCGGGAGCCGCTGGCTGCCGTGCTGGGCGGCTTCCTCTCCACGGGGAGGTTCCCGACCCTCTTCTCCCTGGTCGCCTCGTTCGGGGGAGGGAGGCGCCGACGGTACCTCGGCGCGCTCCTAGCGTTCGGCACGTTCGCGGTCGTCACCGGCATCACCTACGCTCGCTGGCGTGCCGAGTTCTTCGACGTGGTCTTCGTCTCGCAGATCGGCCGGCGCTCCTTCAGCCTGAACTTCTACGAACTGCTCCAACACCAGAACCTGCTCCCCTCCGGCGCTTGGGTCGCGGCCCTCCAGGCGGTGCTCACCGTCTCCGTCGTCGCGGTCGCCTTCTTCCGCGCCGGCTCGCCCCTGCGCGCGGCGGCGCTGACCCTCACGGGGGTCGCCCTGCTGACGCAGTACCTGTCGTTCAACATGCTCATCTCGTTGCTGCCCGTCGCGCTGATCAACGCCCGGGCCCGGTGGTGGGTGTGGGGGATCGGCCTCGTCGGCGCGTTGAATTACGAGGTCGCCTTCAGCGACTGGGCGCTCAGGGAGGGAGTCTACTGGCCCACCGAGGTACTCGACCTCGTTCTCACGGGCCTGCTGGTCGGGCTGCTCGTCGACCTCTGGCGGAGCCGAGGGGAACCGACGGACGGACGTCTCCCGCCCGAGCCCATGCCGGCGCAGGCACCGGCCGAGGGGTAGGGAGCGCCGGCCCTAGGAGGGAGCTCCGGCCGCGTGGCGCCAGTAGGCCAGCGCGTCCGTGACCGTACGTTCCAGCGGGTACTCCGGAGCGAACCCGAGGGCGCGCAGGCGCCCGATGTCGGCGCGGATCTCGGGCTCGTCGGTCGCACGGAAGAGGGTCGAGTCCGGGGCCAGCGAGACCGGCACCCGGGCCAGTTGCACCAGCGACTGCGCGATGCTCGCGATCGAGACGCTGGCCCCCGCCCCGATGTTGACCGGCTGCTCGGGTCGGCCCGACTCGAAGACCCTCCAGATCGCCCGGGTCACGTCCCGGACGTCCGAGATGTCCCGACGGGTCGCCAGGTTCCCCACCCGGAGCTGGCCGGGCCGGCCGGTCCCCTCGAGCGCGACGATGCGCTGGGCGAAATCGTTCAGCGCGTCTCCCGTCTTGCCCGGTCCGGTGGTGATGAACAGCCGCCCCCGCACGATCCGGAGCCCGTAGTTCAGGGAGTACTGTAAGGAGAGCATGTCCTGGCACGCCTTCGACACGCCGTAGGGGTTGATCGGGTTCAGGGGCGTCTCCTCGGGCGTCGGGAGCTGGGTGACCGCCCCGTAGGCGGACGCCGAGGAAGCCACGAACGTCCCTTCCCGCGGCGGGTGGTGGCGTAAGGCCTCGTACAGGCGGACCGTTCCCTCGACGTTCGTCCGGAACGTGTCGACCGGGTCCTCCCACGCCCGGGCCGCATAGGCCTGGCCGGCCAGGTGGAAGACGCCTTCCGGCCGCACCTCCTCGACGAGCCGGCCGGCCCGGGCCTCGTCCTGCAGGTCGAGTTGCTCCCAACGGACGGCGTCCCCGAGCCGGGAGGCCATCGCGAGCTCGTCCCGGGAGAGGTACGTCCCGACGACCTCGTGTCCGCGGTCGAGGGCGAGTCGGCACAGGTACCGCCCGATGAACCCCGAGCCTCCCGTGATGAGCAGTCGCATCGGGGCCCCTCCGGTCGGTCCACCCGTATAGCCCTTCCGCGAGCCCGGGGCGCTGGGTCGCCGGAGCGTTCCGACCGAACGACCGACGGAGCGCCTCCCCGCTACGGGCGCGCGGTCGCGGCGCGGCGGAGGCTCCGTCGGAACCGCCGGGCGAGGGCGAGTTCGCGTAGGAAGACCCGGACGAACCCGAGACCCTGCGTGAGCTTGCTCTCCCCACCGGTCCGCGGGGCGAACGCGAAGCCGACCTCTCCCACCGGACGCGCCCCGTTCATGACCAGCAGGAAGAGCAAGAGCTTGTACCCCCGGTACGTCGGGTCCAGCGGCTGAAAGACCTCGCGGCGGAAGGCAAAGAACCCCGAGACCGGGTCGCTCACGCGACGGGCCTCGGGGAGCCGGAGCCACGCCACCATCTCCGCGGTGCGCGAGATGAAGGCCCGGACCATCGGGCGCGGGCCGGGCGAGCCCCCCGCGGCGTACCGGCTCCCGACCGCGAGCGCGGCCCCGCCGTCCAGGGCCGCCACGAGCGCCGGAATGCTCTCGGGGGGGTGCTGGAGGTCGGCGTCCATGATGACCAGGAACCTCCCCGAGGAGGCCCCGATGCCCTGGCACTGGGCGCGCAAGGTCGTCTGCTTGCCGTCGTGGAAGATCGTGTGGAACCGCGGGTCGGAGCCGGCGAGCTCGGTCAGGTACTCCCGGGTCCCATCCGTGCTCCCATCGTCCACGACGACCACCTCCCACGGGGGGAGGGACAGCGCGCGCAGACGTCCGACGAGCTCGGGGAGGTTGGCCCGCTCGTTGACGGTCGCCCAGACCACGGAGACCACCGGAGGCGGCCCGCCAGGCGACGACGTGTCGGCGATCGCTCCAGCCACCGGGACCCCCGTGCGCGCCCCTTCACCGTCCGGAGAGGCCGGGCAGGCACCCGCGGGGGGTAGATAGGGTCCTTCCGCCGGTCGGACGGTCGCCGCCGCGGGAGGGCGCTACCTTCCCTGCGGGACCCCGATCCACCGGTGCATGCGGCGGAGGTTCTCGATCGAGCCGAGCACGAGGACCGCGTCCCCGGGAGCGAAACGGAAGGAGGCCGGAGGGTTGAGCACGGTGCGGTACTCGCCGTTCGGCCCGGCCCGGGCGTACCCGACGAGCAGGCAGTCGGTCTCCCGGCGGACGAGCGCCTCGGCCTCGAGGAGCGTCTGCGTCGACAGCGGGGTCCGATCCGTGAGGAGGTACTCGGTGAGGTCGGAGGCGAACGTCGACTCCGTGAGGTCCTCGACCGCGTTCGCCACCTCGGGGCGGAAGGCGGCGTCCGCGCACAGGCGCCCGCCCATGTCCGCGGGGGAGGCGACGTACGTTACCCCGGCGGCCCGCAGGGTACGCTTCAGCTCGGCGCGGCCGACGGAGACCACGATCCGGACGTTCGGGGAGAGCGCGCGGACGTTCAGCGCGGCGACGAGGTTGACGGTGTCGTCCGGACTGCAGACGATCACCGAGTGGGCGGCGGGGATATTGACCCGCCGGAGGATCTCCGGGTCGGCGGGAGGCCCGACCGTGACGAAGAGGCGGCTTTCCGGGGCCATCTGCCGCAGCAGGTGAACGTCCCCCGGGTCCTCGGTCACGACCGCGACCGTTTCCTCCTGCGCGAGGAGCTCGCGGACCGCCGCGCGACCGACGCCCCCGTAGCCGAGCACGACGATGTGGTTCGAGAAGTTCGTCCCGAGCGTCCCGAGGCTGCGGTGCTGGGCCTCCTCCGACACGACCGCGATGACCACCGAGACCAGGTAGGCGCTCAGGAAGACCTCGGAGGCGATGATGCCCACCGTGAAGATCTTGGCGTCCGGGGTGGTCGGGACGATGTCCCCGTAGCCGACCGTGGAGATCGTCACCATCGCCCAGTAGAAGGAGTTCAGGATGTCGACGCGACCGCCCTCGAGGAGAAGGAAGCCGAAGGCCGCGACGAGGTAGACGGCCGCGTATCCCGCCAGGAACTTCCAGAGGCGACGGAACAGGATGACGGTGTACCCCACCCGGGGGGACGGCATGGGGCCCTCAGCGAGGATGCCTACAAAGGGCCTACGGAACGGTGCCCCACGGCGGCAGGCGCGCCGGTCCGTGCCGCCGATGACAGCCCGGGAGGGCATCGACCGCGCTGCCTCCACGGACCGCGAGGCGCTGCCCGAACCCTCGGCGGCGCACGGAAAGGAGTCCTCCTCAACCGCGACCCGTTTGCGGGCAGGGCCGGGGGTGACGGCAACCATAAGTCCTCCACCGCCATGCCAAGATGGGCTGTGGGGTCAGCCAACGGGCGTCCTAGACGTCCGGAAACCGCACCTGGTGCCGATGACCCCTGCAAAGGTGGCACCGTGCTCGGGTACGTCCTACGGCGAGGGGGACAACAGGCCCAGCCAATTGCCGGAAATTTGACCGTCCCCGCCCCCTTGAGAGTGCGGTTACTGCCGTGGATCGAC
>JASHTC010000041.1 GCA_030040755.1 Thermoplasmata archaeon
GGCGCGGTGACGCCGGGCGTCTCGTTCACCAGCTCGTTCGCGAGCTGGGGGAAGATCGTGTCGAGCGTTCCCGCGCCGAGGATCGACAGCGTGTCGTTCGCGGTGGTCGCCGGGGTCGCCGCGGGGGAACCGCGATACTCGTAGCCCGCATAGAACCCGACCCCGCCCACGGCGGCCGCGACCACGATGAGCGCGACCACCCAGACGGCGGTGGAGGTTCCCGTGGCCGGTCGGTCGGTCCTCGACGGGGACGGCGCGGGCGCGGGGTTCTGCGAGGCGGCCATCGATGTGGGAAAAACCCCCATCGGATAAGATTTTCCCGGCCGACCCTTCCGGGCTCAGAGGTCGCGCCGTCGCTCGCGCGGATAGTAGCACCGAACCGCCCGGCCGACGAGGGACCCGAGGGGCACCGGTCCGAACTGACGGCTGTCGCGGGCGGTCGCGGCGGCGTCCCCGCGCACCTCGACGGTCCCGGCGGAGCGGGAGAGCGCGCTCACGCGTTTCACGAGCCAGCGCGCGGGCTCGGCCGGGTCGACGAGGACCACGATGTCCCCGACCCGGGGGGGGCCGTCCCGGTAGGCGCGCGTGTCCACCTGGAGACGATCCCCGGGCCGGAGGGTCGGGAGCATGCTCTCGTCCCGGACCACGACCCGTCGTCGGCCCCAGCGCGACGGCCTCCGGACGAGGCCGCCCGTGGAGGCCGGGGGGCCCGGTTTCGTCGGTTCCGGCATCCTTATCCGACCCCCGGAGCTCGCGGCCCCATGCCCGCCAAGAGCTCCCCTCGCGAATGGATCGACCGACTGGTTGACGCCATGCATCCCCCCCGCGCGGTCTACGCCCACTGCGACATTCCCTGCGGTATTTACGACCCGCACGAGGCCCAGATCGCGGCCCTCACGGTCCTCCGGATGGACCAGCTGATCGGCGAGCTCGTCCCTCCCGCGGCCGACGCGAAGCCCGAGGAGCGCAAGGAGACGTTCGCGAAGCTGGCGCGGTACACGGCGGTCAAGGAGAGCCACTCGGAGCGCGTGAAGAGCGAGGTCCGCGTCATCTGGGGCGATTTCTTCACCCCGGAGCACGCCGCGAAGTTCCCGCAGGTCCACGAGGTCGTCTGGAAGATCATGAAGCAGGCGTCGAAGACCCGCCAGGGGACCAACATCGCGGACGCGCAGGAGCTGCTCAAGCTCGTCCAGGAGTTCGCCGAGGTGTTCTGGCAGGCGAAGGGCGCGAAGACGCGCCGGGTCCCGTCGATGCAGAAGCCCGGCGGCGAGCTCGTCGTCCCTGCGTAGGTCGTCCGGGGGCTGGTCCGAACGCCGCATCGGTACGGGGGGTCTCGGCCATGACCGAGACCCTCCCGCTCGACGGTCGGTCGCTCACCCTCGAGCAGTTCCTCTCGGTCGCCCGCGGGGCCGCCGTCGTCTCCCTCGAGGTGTCGGCCCGGGCCGGCGTGGACGCCGGCCGTCGTGCGGTGGAGCGGGTCGTCGCGGCGCATCGTCCGGTCTACGGGGTCACGACCGGCTTCGGCGGGCTCTCCCACCAGTCGATCCCTCCCGAGCGCCGACGCGAGCTCCAGGTCTCGCTGGTCCGCAGCCACTCGAGCGGCACCGGAGCGCCGCTCCCGACGGACGTCGTGCGGGGGATGGTCCTGCTGCGGGCGAACTCGCTGGCCCGCGGGAACTCGGGGGTGCGGCCCGAGGTCATCGACCGCCTGCTCGACCTGCTGAACCACGGGCTGGTGCCCTGGATCCCCCAGCAGGGGTCCGTCGGCGCCTCCGGGGACCTGGCACCGCTCGCGCATCTCGCCCTCGCCCTCGTGGGGGAAGGCGCCTTCGTCCCGCGGTCGGGGCCGACGCCGGAGCCGGCACGGGAGGTCCTCGCCCGGGAGGGGATCCCTCCGCTCTCGCTCGTGGAGAAGGAGGGGGTCGCCCTGCTCAACGGCACCGCGCTGATGGCCTCGTACCTGGCGCTGGCGGTCGACGACCTCCGGGGCCTCCTGGACGCCGCCACCGTGGCGGCCGCCCTCTCGTTCGACGCCCTCGAGGGCAACCCGGAGTCGCTGGACGACCGGCTCGGGGAGATCCGGAACTCCCCGGAGCAGCGCCGGGCGGCGGCGGCGGTCCGGGCCCTGATCGCCGGAAGCGGCCTCGCCGTCCACCGGGCCACGTGGTCGGGGCAGGACCCGTACACCCTCCGATGCCTTCCCCAGGTCCTCGCGGCCGTCCACCTCGGGCTCGCGTTCGCCGAGGACATCGCCCGGAGGGAGCTGAACGCGGTCACCGACAACCCGGTCGTCTTCGCGGGCGCCGAATTCGTGTGCGGCGGGAACTTCCACGGCCAGCCGCTCGCGCTCGCGCTCGATACCCTCGCCCTGCCGACGCAGTACCTCGCGGCGTTCTCCGAGCGACGGACCGCCCGCCTGCTCCACCCCGCGCTCAACCGGGGGCTCCCGGCCTTCCTCTCGCCGGAGCCCGGCGTCAGCTCCGGGTTCATGGTCCCGCAGTACCTCGCCGCCGCCCTCGTCAACGAGAACCAGACACTCGTCCATCCGGCGAGCGCCGCCAGCCTGCCGACCTCCGCCGACCAGGAGGATTTCGTGAGCATGGGCCCCTGGGCCGGCGTCAAGCTGCGTCGGATGATCGAGAACGCGCGTCGCGTGGTCGCCGTCGAGTGGATCGTCGCGGGGCAGGCCCTCGAGCTCCGGCGGCCGAAGGCCGGCGGGAACGGCAGCGAGGCCGCCCTCCGGGCGCTTCGGACCCGGGTGGCCCCGTGGACCCGCGACCGCAGCCCGGCGGACGACATCGCCCGCGTGGCGGAGGCGATCGCCTCCGGGGCGATCCTGCGCGAGGTGCGGCGCGAGGTCCGCTTCTGACTAGCGGGCCGGGATGGCGGGCGGCGCCGGGGCGCTCGGTCCCGGAGGGACCGCGGCGCTGCCGGGGGCCGGGAAGCGCACCTGCTGCCCGCACGACGGGCAGGCGTACACGCTGACCCCCCGATGGCGCAGTGGCGTCCGGCACTTCGGGCAGGGGATCGGCTGGTTCGTGACCCACGCCGCGAACATCTCCTGGGACCTCCGGTCGCCGAGCGTGCTCGGGGCCGAGACGTCCGTCGTACCGGGGGGGACGGCGCCGCTCGGAGCGGTCGGCCCCGGGGCCGGTCCCCCTTCCCCCCGAGCGCTGGAGAGGCGTCCGCACTGCGGACAGACGACGAGGCCGGTCGAGCCCGTGGAGAGCAGCGTGACCCGGCAGTGCGGGCAGAGCAGCTTCACCCCCGCGGGAGTGAAGCTCGGCGCGGGGGCGCGCGGCGCGCGGGGCGTGGGGGCCATCGCGGCCGTCGGGGAGGGCGGCGCCGGTGCCGCGACCGGGG
>JASHTC010000042.1 GCA_030040755.1 Thermoplasmata archaeon
CCGAGCGGGTCAACCCGCCATGGGTCGCGGGGGAGAGGGCGACGGAGGGGGGGCTCCCCGGGGACGCTCCGGGGGGCGGGACGACAAGCGCGAGCGCCGCGAGCAGCCCGAAGACGACTCCGAGAGTCAGCCAGCGAGTCATCGCTCGCGGGACGGCTGGGGATGGCAGGTCTTAAACTATCCGGCGGGGGGCCTCCCGAGGGGGCCCGCGGGGGGTACCCCGCTACGGGTCCCACTCCATCCAGCGGCGGCCCTCTCGGAATCCGAAGGAGACCCAGAGGGTGGCCATGACGGCGAACAGCACCAGGATCGAGACGATCACGACGATGATGCTCTGGAACAGGCTGAACCCATGGGCCCAGAAGCCCACGTAGAGGAGCGTGAGGCTTAGCCACGCCACCGGCGCGACGATCGAGGCGAGGACCCGCCGGCGCAGCGCGCGGCCCGTTCGGGTGACCATCGACGGAAAGCTCACGCGGTCAGGACGGGCGTTCTCTTGCATGGAGCAGCGAAGGACCGGGAGTACTAAAACCCCAACTCACCGGTCGTGTGCATCGAGCCGGAGTCGGGAGGGCTCAGGCGAGGGCGACGGCGTAGATCGGCGAGGTCGCGGTGACGGTGTCGGTCCCGAGCGACCAGAAGACGATGGCGACCGTGAGCTCCGGTAAGCCGAGATGGGCGGCCGGGTCGGTGGAGATCGTGAGGGCGAGGTCGATCGTCCCGGCGGTTGACCCCGGGGTCCCGTAACACCCCCACGGGAACGGACAGGCCGAGGAGACCCCGTCCAGGGTCGTCTCCACCGAGGTGCCGGACGTCGCCGACCAGTTGCCGAAGAGCAGCAGGGTGACGTTGTCGGACGGAGAGGTACCCGTGAGGTTCACGTCGTACAGCGCGACCGACTCGGAGATGAGGAAGGTGAAGTTCGTGCCCGGCGGGACCTTCGAACCGACGTAGGAGGCCTGGTCGGTCGGTCCCGCCGATAGCGGGTGCCCCGCGAAGGTGACTAGCAGCACGACGATGACGACCGCGGCGACGGCCCATGCGCCGAAGAAGACCCGGCGCGGCCACTCCGGCATCGGGGAGGGGGGAGCGTTCACAGGGTGTCCGCCGACACCGGGACCTGAGCCCCGGCGGTCCCGCGGAGCCTACGGGCGGTCTTAGTGGTTCCGGCCGCGAGGAGATGCTCCCTCCGCAGCGACGGTCATAGGCCGGCGCCGGCTAGGAAGTCGACGGGGGATACGTGTCGCCGGAGCCGGCCGCGGAGCTGATCGACCTCGTGGGGGCAGAACGCGACCGGGCCGTACCCGTCCTCCTCGACTCGTTCGAGGGGATCTACCGGTGGCACGCCAAGCGGACCCTCCGAGAGGCCGGTGAGGTCCGTGCCGCCGTCGTGGAGGGGGAGGTCGTCGCGGTCTCGATGCTCGAGCGGTTCGTCCCGGAGGTCGGGTACGTCTACTACCTCGCGGTCGCGGCGCGACGGCGACGTCTCGGGCTCGGCCGGCGGCTGCTGGACGATGCCCTCGCCCGGTTCGAGCGGGCGGGCGTGGAGGTCGTGTATGCCGCCGCGGAGGAGGAGAACACCGCGTCGCTCGAGCTCTTCCGGTCCCGCGGGTTCCGGCCGGTCGAGCGGAAGGAGCTCGGATACAAGGAGGGCGGGCTGGGGGCCTGGGGGCTTCGCAGCCGGATGCGGGTGGTCGGGGGGGAGGTGCTGATGGGGAAGCGGATCGCTCCCCACCCGGAGAAGGCGACGGCCCCCGCCTAGCCTCCCGGCTCCGCGACCGCAGGGGCGAGCTCCCCCGGCGGCTCAGGCCCGGATCCCTCCGGCTCGGTACCGCTCCAACGCGGCACCGGAGGACAGGGGCGGGGCGGACGCTCCCAGGCCGGCCGAGAGGGAGAACGTGACGAGGAAGCTCCGGCCGGACCACCGGACGCGCGGCTCGAAGCCGGCGCCGCGGAACACCTCGATCATGTCGGGGTTCTCCGGGAGGACCTCCGCCTCGAACTGACGGATCCCGAAAACGCGCGCGGCGCGCGCCAGGTGCCGCAAGAGGAGGGCGGCGACCCCGAGATGCCGGTAGCCGTCCGCGACCAGGAACGCGACCTCCGCCGACGGGGAGGTCGGGGCGGTCCGCACGTACTCCCCGTGCCCGATGATGTGCAGGTCCGGCCCATCGTGCCGGAAGATCAGGAGGGAGAGCCGGTCTCCCACGGAGCCCTCCATCAGGGCTTCCCCGGGGACCGACTCCGGGCGCACGGACCGGAAGAACCGGAGACGGAGGGCGTCGCGGGAGAGCCCGTGGGCGAAGACGTCGAGGAGCTCCCGGTCGCGGGGAAGCGCGGCGCGGACCAGCACCTCCGCCCCGTCGCGCAGGCGGGCGGCGCCCTCCACTCCGGTCGGCAGGAGGTGCACGATGGTCCGAGGCGTGCGCTCCATGGGACTCCCGATGAACGATCCTCGGTGGGGCCCATCACTCTCCTGTCAAGTTCCCTTGACCTTCGCTCCCGTCCCTCCGGGGGAGGGTCCGTCCCCTCGGTT
>JASHTC010000043.1 GCA_030040755.1 Thermoplasmata archaeon
GCCTAGCCCAGGAGCGCTGGACACTGGTGGTCTCGACCGGGGCCGAGACGGAGATGGCCGACCTCCTCCTGGAGCGCGAGGGCCTCCGGTTCTGGTTCGAGGAGGTGCTCGGCTCGGGAGAGGGGACGAAGCGCGAGCACCTCGCCGAGTACCGCCGACGCTTTCCCGAGCGACCGATCTTCCTCGTCGGAGACTCCCGATTCGATATGGAGGCGGCGCACTCCGTGCCCGGGGTAGTCGCGGTCGGGCGCGCCTCCCGGCTCCCGGGCTGGACCCTGACCCCCAAAGACCTCGCTCAGTGGGGCGCCGCCTGGGCCGGCTACACGCTCTCCCAGCTGCCCGAAGTACTGGCGGAACTCAGCCGACCCCGTTCGCCGGCCAAGCCGCAACGGGTCCGCCGCCGCCCGCGCCGGTAGGGCCGGGACCGAGAGTCTCAGGGAGCGGGGTGGGACCCCGCGCCTCTTTGAACCCGGGTCGAGGGATCCACAGTCCCCCAGGATAGGCCAAGCTACCCCATCCCGGCCACGTCCGGCGGACGGTGCGCTCGAAAGAAAAGGTTTCCCTCGGCGCAGCACCGGGCCGGCTCGGGCCCGTCGTCCTGGCTCCGCTCAAGGGGGTCGGACGTGCTGCTCCTCGATCTCCGCGAGCGCCCGCCGACGTTCCCGCCCCTCCGCCCGGCCGACCCAGGCGAAGAACGCGCCGAAGCCGACCGCGAGGCCAGCGGCGATGTACCCGCCGAAGTAGTCGATCCCGGCCCCGGCCCAGAGGAGCCCGGCCGCGAGGAGCAGCCCGAGGGCGACCGTCAGCACCCCCCCGATGAGGAAGGTCGTCTCGCGCAACATTCCGCCCTACGGCAGGCCAGTCGGTTCCCCATGAATTACTTGTAGGCCCAGACGACGGCCTGGCCGAAGAAGCGCCACGGCACGCCGACGTGGGTGAACCCCACCCGCTCGAGGGCGGAGGTCTCCGCCGCCAGGGTGGACGGATGGTCGAACCGTTCGTGCGCATGCCACACCTCCTGCAGGCGAGTCCACCGGGCTCCAGACCGGGCGGGCCCTGGAAGGTTCGAGGCGATCTGGGCATACCGCTGGTCGAACAGGGGGTCCTCCGGGAGGTGGTCGTCGGCGTCGCCGAAATAGCCGCCGCGGGGCAGCACCCGATAGACCCGGCGGTAGAGCCGGAGCTTCTCCCGCTCGGTCAGGTGGTGGATCGCGAGCGCCGAGACGACGGCGTCGTAGGGTCGCTCCGGAAACTCCGCGAGGTCGCCGGCCACGATCTCCACCCGGCCCCGGAAGGCTCGGAGCTTTGGCCGTGCCCGGGCGATCATCCGGGGAGAGAGGTCGATCCCGCGCAGCTGCGCGTGCGGGAACTGGGCGAGCAGGAGCGCGGTGAGCGTACCGGTCCCGACCCCGAGCTCCAGCACGTGGAACGCGCGGGTCGGGAGGAACGGGATGCCGCCGAGGAGGGCCCGGTGCAGGTCGTTGTACGCCGGCATCGACGCGGAGGCGGTCCGGTCGTAGCCGGAGGCCTCGCGGTCGAACTCCCGGCGCTCGGCCCGGCTGCGGCTCGCGGCGGGCATCAGCCGTGCTAGGGACGCGGGGCCTTAGGGCTAACGACCGGCGAAGCCGGAGCGTCCGAAAGCATATCTTACGGTGCCGTTCCGACCCGCCGGAGCGTACGTCCGTGACCGACCAGGGAAGCCGCGGGCTGGGCCTGCTCTTCGGGGCGCTGGGCGGCGCGCTGATCGTGGTGGAAGGGTGGGTCGACTTCGTGCGCGGCGCCTACTCCGCCGCGATCGGGCACCCGTACGTCGCCCTGAACGCGTTCGGGGGGTTCATCCTCCTCGTCGTCCTCGGTCTCGTGTTCATCATGTTCGCGGTGCTGGGCTCGGCGCGCACGCAGGACCGGGCGCTCGCCTCGGGGGCGGTGATGGTCGTGGTCGTGCTCGTCGGACTCCTGCTCCTCGGCTTTGGGAGCGGGGTCCTCGGGCTGCTGGGGAGCCTTTTCGTCCTGATCGGGGGGTTGCTCTTCCTGGTCGCGGGCCGATAGGGCGGCTCGTCCGACGACGCCGGCGCTACCCGAAATCCATCGTGTTTTCGGTCTCGGGGAGGTGGGGTTCCCCGAGACCTGGGAAAGGGTTGCCCGCCGCGGGGGTCCGAAGTCTACGGGCAGACCGTCGCGGACTGGCAGGCGTTCATGGTGATGACGACGTCCGTCGCCGAGGGCCCCGTGGTCGCCGCCACACCGAAGTCTACGTACAGGGCGACCGGGATGGTCCCGAGGACGCCCGCGCCCGTGTCGAAGTAGCCCGTCCCGAAGACGAACTGGGGCGTGCTCGCGACGTAGGTCGGACCGGTGCTGACGTTGTAGGTGTACACCACCTCGACCTGGACGTCGAAGCCGACCGCCGTCGTGGCCGGCTGCGTGACGGACAGCGTCACCTGGAGGGCCGTGTCTCCCTGGGTCAGGCCAAAAGTCGAGTCCACGGCGGAGAAGTTGCAATTGGTATCGACCCCGCATCCCCCAAGGAGCGCGTTCTGGAAGGCGGAGGTGATTCCGTTCCCGGGGCCCGCCTGGATGCCGGCGGGACCGAACACCCCGGTAACGAGGGCGTCGGAGACGGTCAGCATCGGCGTGGACTGGACCACGGCCGTCGTGAACCCGGCGGGGGCGGTCACGGTGACGCTCGAGTGTTGGGAGGGACCCGTCACCGTCGTGCTGCCGGCGGCGATGGTCCAGCCTCCGACGAGCGCCAAGATCACGATCACCGTCGCCGCGTAGATGGTCTTTCGGGGAATCGGTCCTACCATAGTGCCCTCAGGCGAAGGAAAAATAGGCAACAATACGTATTAATACGTACTGTTCCAGCGGAGGCACGGAAGCGGCCTTCGTGGGGCGCCCCCCGGTCGCGCGGGCGGGCCGGCCGAGCCGGGATGCGTCCTCAGGTTCGATAGCCTGATGAAGGCGGGCGGTCCATTTACAACGTGGGAAGGGTACTCCATGGACCGCTCCAAGGACCGAGCGCCGGAGGAGCCCCTCATCTCGGCGTCGTTCTACCGAAGCCTTCCTCTCTTCATCAGCTCGGCCCTGTTCTTCGCGATCGGGGCCGCCGTCCTCCTGTTCGACCCGCGTTACGGGCCCGGGGCGTTCACGCTCTGGGCCCTTCTCTTCGCTCTGGGGTTCGTCGCTGCCATCGGCGGGGTGGCCTCTTGGCTGCTGGTGGAGGAGCCGGCGCCCGCGCGGACCGTTGCGCCGGCGTCTCGACCCGAACGCGAGACGCTTCCCGTCTGGTCGGAGGATAACGAGCCGGTCCGGGCTCCGGTCATCGACCGGGCCGACTACGGCCGCCCGGTCCCGGCGGTCCACGAACGAGGAGGCCCGGCGCCCTACGCACCGACCTTCCCCGAGCTGAGCGGGACGGCCGCCGCGGCTCCGGGACCGGGGGGAGAGGCCCTCCTCGGGCTGGACCTCCCGTGGGCGGGGTCGCCCACCGAGACCATCTCCCCCGCGGACGCGTTGAAGGACCTCGAGGGGATCGAGAAGGAACTGGTCCCGCGGAACTCCGTCCGCGCCTCGCCCCCCGCCCCGGCCTAGGCCCGCGAGCGACTGTTAAGAGGCCCCGGCGTGGTGGGCGGGCTCGTGCCGCTGGTCCCCTTCTCCTCCGTCGACCGCTCCGCGCTCCGCTGGATCCGAACCGCCGAAGGGCCCGAGGAGTTCACCCTTTCCGCGGAGGACCAGCCGCTGATGGTCCTGCGGTGGTCGAAGCGCGGGGCCGGGTCGGCCCGGGCGGAGACCGCCGGGGGTACCTGGTTCCTCGAGAAGCGGGGGTTCCTCAACCCGCACCTCACGCTCCATGCCACCGAGACCGGGCCCGCGCTCGCCCGGGTCTCGGTGCACTTGAACTACCACCGCATCGAGTTCGCGGGGGGCGGGCAATACCGGTTCCACCGGGCGGGCTTGCTGGTCCCGGCCTGGCAGATCACGACCCCGGAGGGAACGGAACTGGTCCACCTCGAGCCGACCCGGGAGACCCGAAAGCTCGAAGGCGGGGCGGTCCTGGTGACCCCGGCCGGGGTCGCATCGGCCGACCTGCCCGCCTTGCTGGTCCTCAGCTGGTTCTTCGTGGTCCTCGCCTGGTTCGAGGACGAGGCGATGATCCCGCTCGAGGGGCCGAACGCCCCGGCGGGCCCTCCGGGGTCGACCTAGGTCGGTCGGGCGATCGAGGTCGCCCACAGCTTGTCGAAGCACGCCGAGCAGAGATTGTGCATCTTCTCCCAATCTCCCTCGGGGGTCGAGGTGATGCGGGTGATGACGGTCTGGCAGGAATCGCACACGAGCTGTCCATCGCGGATCATCGGAGCCGCGGGGGCCGAGTCCGGCGGGGTACTAAACGGGTCCCGGCGGAGCCCCCGGCGGCGGGCCGCGGAGCGCGGCGAGCACTCGGGGAAACATGACGTCGTACCGCGCGACGCCGTCCATGTGGACCCCGTCGAACTCCTGGTGCTCCACCCGGACCCCCTGCCGGCGGGCGGCGGCGGCGAAGATCCGGGCGCCGACCTCGAGCGCCCACTCGTCGCGGGTGCCCCCGTCCACGTAGACGAGGGCGAGCCGGCGGAGCGCGTCGGCGAAGCGGTCCGTCTCGGCCATGCGGACCGGGTCGCGGACCAGCCAGCGAGCCCATACCTCGGGCCGGATCTCCCCGGTCTCTAGGTCGAAGGGGAGGTCGAACCCTCCCGGCTCGCTCTCGTCCGGAGAGTAGCAGGCGGCGTAGGCCATGAGCTCGAGCGCCTGGATGAGCGGATTGTGCGGCCCGAAGGCGCTCGTGGGCTCGGAGAGGACCCTCCGCAGGAGGGCCTCGGGTCCCCCCTCCTTCCGGAGCGCCCGGAAGGCCAGCGGAAACTGGGGCAGATACGTGTACTCGAAGTACATGTCCCCCGCGTTCGAGGCGGCCGCCCGAAAGACGTCGGGGTGGTGCATCGCCAGCGTCAGGGCCCCAAACCCCCCGCTCGACGTCCCGAGGACGCCCACCGGTCCGGTCCGGAACTTCTCCCCGACCCACGGCAGGACCTCCTGCAGGAGGTAGTCCTCGTACCGTCCCGTCGCGGGGGAGTTGAGGTACTGGCTGCCCCCAAGGGTCGTGAGGCAATCCGGAGCGACCAGCACCGCCTCGGGGCAGGCTCCGCTGCGGATCAGAAAGTCGAGGCGACGCACCCGATTGGAGGTCAGGTAGGTGGGCCGCTTGGCCTCGACCCAGCCGGCACCGGTATAGCCGGGCAGGTAGAGGAGTAGCGGTAGCCCCTCGCTCCGGCCGGACGGCGGAAGGTAGACCGTCAGGTCCCGGCGGCTCGGGTCCCCCCACGGGTTGCCGCGCAGGACGTCGCTCTCGCGCGGATGGAGCTCGACCCGTCCCCCCAGCGGTCCGGGAAACACTCGCTCGGTGCGCGCCTCGGTGGGGACCCGGACCGTCATCGCGCGCAGTCAGGGGCCCCGGGGTCATGAACCCGCCGCCGGGCCCGAGGAGGAGGCGACAAGAGCTAGACCGCTCTCGCGCTCCGCGGCGCGGGGACGATGGAGGTACTCGGCCCGGAGGCGTTCGACGGCCCGACCCTGCTCCGACCGGGCCGCTACGCCGTCGTGTTCGCGGCCGACTGGT
>JASHTC010000044.1 GCA_030040755.1 Thermoplasmata archaeon
GACCGGGGCGAGCCTCGGGTTCTCCGGCTCCGAGCAGGAGTCCCAAGGCGATCGCCACTCCCATGATGAGCGCATACAGGATCACGTCGCCGGGCGGGGTGGTGAGCGGCCCGAGGAAGGTGAGGTAGCCGAGGAGGTTCACCGGGAGGATCGACTGCGTCGAGCCGTAGAGACCATCGGACGTGACCTGCGCCGAGGCGACCGCCTTCGAGCCGAGGTAGCAGGCCGGGACCGTCGCCGATACCACGACGTACCCCGACGCGTTGGTCGACGGCTCAGCCGACCCGAACGTCCCCTCGCACGGACCGATCGAGGTGTCCGCGGAAAGCGTCACCAGGACGGGGACCCCGACCAGGGGGGCCCCGTCCGTGGAGTTCGTGACCTTCACGGTGAGCGTGACGGCAGAGCCCGGCCCGGTGGGGGTCGGGTTCGCGCTGAGCGACACCACGACGATCGACGCGGTGAGGTCGGCGTAGAGCGCGACCGCCCGGGGCGAGCCCCATCCGGTCGCCGTGTTCCACGCCGGACCGGCCGCCCCGAGGCAGTTGGAGCCGCCCGAGACGCCCACGATTCCCTGCGGAATCGTCCCCTGCGGCTCCGCCGCGCCGACCGAGTAGATCGGGCCGTCAATCCAGCCCAGCGACCGGCCGAGCTGCGCGTCCATCTCCGCCACCAGCCCGGCCCAGAGCGGGGTCGCGAAGCTCGTGCCTTCCCCCATCCGCTCGGTGCTGTCGTAGTAGACGAAGTCATTCGCCGCCGCGGCCGCCACGTCCGGGATTCCCCGGTGCCCGCCGCCGGTCGTGGTGATGGGCTGGGCGGCGCTCCCGACCAGTTGCCAGGACGGGGCCGTGAACGTGGTCGAGTATCCGCCGCCGCTGTCGGACCAGGCGGTCTCGCTCGCGATGCCGGTCACCTGGCCGAGGTAGTTCGTCGCGAGGGTCGGGTCGGTCCCGCCGACCGCGAGGACATCCGGGTCCGCGGCCGGGTACTCGGGGGACGGAGTGCCCGAGCAGGGGTCGACCGCCGTATCCCCGCCCGTGTCGCCGGTGGCGGCGAGGACGGTGATGTGCTCCTGCATCGCCTCCGCGAGGTCGTTCCCCCACGACGCCTGCAGGCCTCCCCCCGAACCCTCCGCCGTCCCGAACGACATCGAGATGACGTTGACGCCCGAGATCCCCGTGACGGCCTCGTTCAGGGCATCGGTCATCGACGCCACGGTGGGGGAGTAGCCGTCGCTGGAGGGACCGTCGGGGGCGTAGACGGCGTCGAGGTTCGCGCCCGGGGCGAGGGAGCCCGACCACTCGAGGTCGAGGGTGAGCTCCTGGGGGGCGTCGCTCGGGTCGTCGACCGCGGAGGCCGCCGGTTCGGGGGCGCCGTCGATGGGGTAGGGCGTGATGGTCACGGCCGGGAAATCCGCCGGGTAGTACGTCGAATAGAAGGTGGAGAGGTCGGACGGCGCGTACCCGTCCCCCCACAGCAGGACCACGATCGTCTCCCCGGTGGCGAACTTCGTCGTCCCCGTGTAATTGTAGAGCCCCGAGGCGTCGTAGATCTGGCGGGCCACCCCGGGGGTGACCAGGTTCGGAGACCCCTGCGCCGGGTCGGTCGCGTCCGGTGCCGCCGCGAGGGAGAGCGGCAGGCTGAAGGTCGTGAACCCGGTCGACAGTCCGACCACCCCCGCCACCTCCCCCTCGAGCCCGGCCGGCAGGGCCGGCGGGCTCGCCGGATAGGTGACGGACCGCCCCGCGTAGTCACCCGAAACGAGGCGGGTGGCGAACGCGGCGGCGAATCCGGAAGCCGGTCCCTCGAGCGTGAGGGAGAGCCGGTCGGGGGACGTGTGCTCGACCGCGATGCCCTGCGCCTCGAAGTAAGCCTCCGCGTCGTCGTACGCCGCCGGGCTCAGTCCATACTCCGTCGCGATCTCCGCGGGGGTCATCGCCGGACTCCCTGGGGCGGGAGGGGTGTACAGGCCCGGACGGGTGGGCTGGAACGAGACGACGACGCTCATCCCGCCGGACGCGAGCTGGGGGTCGACCACGCCGGCGGCCTGAGCGGGGTCGTAGCCCGCTCGCTCCGCGAACGGGAGGGACGCGGCGGGGTTCCCGAGGAAGGCGGTCGAGGCCGGAGCGGCGCCCGACGCCGCCAGGGCGACGGAGACCGGCGGCAGGAACAGGACGGCGAGGAGCAGGAGCGGGACCGCGAGGACGAGGAGGCCTCGCTTCCACCGCGTGGGGCGGGGGCGCATGCGTGTAAACAGGTGGCAGGGGGATGAAATGGTTAGGGGGTCCACCGGTGAGCGGTTCTATACCCGGATGGGCGTGGTGTACCCCGGCGGCCGCGCAAAGCCCCCCGGCCCGCCGAAGGGGTCGGGCCGGGGCCCCGTCGCCTCGCCCCGCTTGGCGGAGAGGTAGGCGTCGATCGCGTCGGCCGCCTCGGTCGCGGTGCCCATCGCGTAGACGACCGAGCGGCCCCCCGCGGCGAAGATGCCCGGCACGCCGGTCTCGAATCCCTTCCCCTTGCCTTCGGGCCACCCCTGGGAGGTGAGCTTGAGGTCGAGGGACGGGTCGAATCCCTCGAGGTCGGCCTTCTGGCCGACGGCGACGATGACCGTGTCGGCCGGGAGGGTCTGTTCGGAACCGGGGACCGGCACCGGGCTGCGACGTCCGCCGGCGTCGGGCGGCCCGAGCTCGATCGCCTGGACGACGAGCCCTTCGACGTGCCCGTTCCCGAGGATGCGCAACGGGGCCTTCTGGAACAGGAACCGGATCCCCTCCTGCTCCGCCCCGTGGACCTCCTCCGGGTCGGCGGGCATCTCCTGCCGGCCGCGTCGGTAGACGAGGGTCACGCGCCCGCCGTGGGACTTGCGGAGCGCGGAGCGGACCGAGTCCATGGCGACGTCCCCGCCGCCGATCACGATGACCTCCTTTCCGACGTGGACCTCGTGGCCCTGGTTGACCTCCTTCAGGAACCCGAGGGCCGGTATCGTCCCCTCGAGGTCCTCGCCCGGAATCCCGAGCGTGCGGTGGGTGGGCGTGCCGATCGAGAGGAAGACCGCCTGGTAGCCGTCCTCCTTGAGCAGCTTATCGACCGGGAAGTCCACGCCGACCTTCGTGCCCGAGACCCAGGTCACGTCGAGGTCGCGGTACCGGGCGCGGTCGGTCTCGACGTCCGCGTCGGTCATCCGGTAGGCGGGGATCGTCTGCATGAGCCCCCCGTACCGCTTCTCCTGCTCGAAGACCGTGACCGAGTACCCCCGGACGGCGAGCTCCCAGGCGGCCTGCATGCCGGCCGGGCCGGCGCCCACGACCGCCACGCGCTGGCCCTTCGGCTTGGACGGGACGTAGACGAGGTCGCTCCTCCCGAAATCGAGCGCGGCGCGCTTCAGGTGCCGGATGGCGATCGGGACCCCTTTCTTCTTCACGACGCACGCGTCCTCGCAGTAGTGATAGCAGACCTTGCACAGGCAGGTGGCGAGCGGGTTCTCCCGCAGGGTCACCCGCGCGGCGCCGTCGAAGTCTCCGGCGGCGACCAGCCGGATGTACTCGCGAGCGTCCTGCGTGATCGGGCACGCCTCCACGCACCACGGGCGACGGCACTGGATGCAGCGCTTCGCCTCGAGGACCGCCTGCTCCTTGGAGTAGGCGTGCAAGACCTCCCGGAAGTCGGTGGTCCGCTCGGCGACCGTCTCCTCGACGATCGGGACCCGGACCGGGTTCAGCTTCGGCGGGGTGGGCTTCGGCGCCGCGGTGGCCTCTGCTGCCATAGCTCCACCGCATCGAGCCCCCCGGCCCGATAAGAGGCTTACGCGCGCGAGGGCGTCGCCGACGGTCCCCGACATATAGAGGAGGCCGTCTTGGGTTCATGTTCCCCCCGGGGAACGCACGGCCTATGGTGCTCGATTCGCTGGGCAAGTCGCTGCGGGGGGTCCTCCAGAAGATCGCCCGGGGCTCGGTGGTGGACGAGGCGCTCCTCGCGGAGGTCGTCCGGGACATCCAGCGGGCCCTTCTCCAGGCCGACGTCAACGTCCAGCTCGCCCTTCAGCTGACCGAGCGGGTCCGTCGTCGGGCCAAGGAAGAGAAGCCCCCCGCGGGCGCCAGCCTGCGGGATTTCCTGGTCCGCATCATCTACGAGGAGATCCGGGGGATCCTCGGGAAGGACCGCCCGTTCGACGTGCGGCCCAAGAAGATCCTCCTGGCCGGTCTCTTTGGCCAAGGGAAGACGACGACAGCCGGCAAGCTGGCTCGCTACCTCCAGAAGCGGGGGATCCGTGTGGGGGTCGTCGCGGCGGACATCCACCGCCCCGCCGCGATCGACCAGCTGGAGCAGCTGGCGAAGAAGGTCGGCTGCGAGTTCTACGCGAACCGGGCCGAGAAGCGCGCCGAAGTGATCGTCCGCGAGGCCCTCGCCGCCTTCCCCGCCCACCTGGCGGTCCTCGTCGACACGGCCGGTCGCAGCGGCATCGACCCCGACCTCATCGCGGAGCTGAAGCGGGTCCGAGAGGTCCTCCAGCCGGAGGAGACCCTGCTGGTCCTCGATGCCGCGATGGGCCAGTCGGCCGGCCGGAGCGCGGAAGCGTTCCAGAAGGCGGTTGGGCTGACCGGGGTGATCCTGACGAAGATGGACGGCTCGGCCAAGGGAGGGGGCGCTCTTTCGGCGGTCGCCGCGAGCGGGGCGCCCATCGTCTTCCTCGGCACCGGCGAGCACCTCGACGAGCTCGAGCGGTTCGAGCCCACCGGGTTCGTCTCTCGGCTCCTCGGCATGGGCGACATCCGCACGCTGCTCGAGCGGTTCGAGGAGCTCTCGAACAAGCAGGCCGCGGAGGAGGCCGCCAAGCATCTGATGAGCGGCAGGTTCACGCTCCGGGACATGCGTGCCCAGCTCGACTCGCTGGGCGAGATGGGTCCCTTCTCGAAGCTCATGAGCATGATCCCCGGGGCCGGGATCGGCAAGGTCGACGAGGCGAAGCTCGACGAGACCCAGGTGCGGCTGAAGCGATTCCGCACCATCCTCGACTCGATGACCGGCGAGGAACTCGACAACCCGCAGGTCATCAAGGCCGACCGGGTCCACCGGATCGCGCAAGGGAGCGGCCAGCGGCCCGGCGAGGTCCGGGCCCTCCTCAAGCACTTCGAGACCACCCGCAAGGCGGCGCATGGGATCGCGTCGAACCGGCGGCTCCGCCGCCAGCTCGAGAAGCAGTTCGGCTCGGGCGAGGCGCCGGCGGAGTGACCGGCCCCGGGGCATGAGCGCGAACGCCGCCGAGCTCGTCGCGGGGCTCCTCCTGCTCTTCTTCGTCCCGGGCTACACCCTGACGAAGGCGACGTTCCCCGAGTGGCGCGTCCGTGGCCCGGTGGCCACGCTCCGGCTGATCGAGATCTTCACCCTCTCGTTCGTCCTGAGCATCGTCCTGACCGTCCTGGTCGGGTACGTGCTCCTGTCGGTCGGCCCGTACGGGTTCCAGGCGTTCTGGAGCGACCCGCTGCTCGAGACGGTCCTCGCGGTGCTCGCGGGCATCGCCTTCGTCGCCGGCTGGCTCCGGGGTGCCTACGGCACGACGCCGCCGTCCCCCACCCCCGTCGATGCGGGCGAGGAGGCCCCCCCGTGGCCGCTGGTCCAGGAGCTGGACGAGCTACGAAGGGAGGAGCGCCGGGTGCGGCACGGCCTCCGCCAGGTCCCGGCCGGGTCGCCCGAGGCGGTGCAGCTTCGCGAGGAGCTCGACCGGATCCAAGCCGAGGCCACCCGGCTGAAGGCCGGGCGGGAGGAGGAGTATGCCGGCTAAGCGAGGCGGCGGCCCCGGGGGGTACAAGGTCGTCCTGGTCGTGCGCGGGGAGCTGCGGCTCACGGCTGGAAAGGCCGCCGTCCAGGCGGCCCACGCCGCGGTGATGCTGACGCTCGCCGCCCGGTCCCACCACGCGGGGCCGCTCGCCGAGTGGCTGCGGGAGGGGCAGAAGAAGATCGCCCTCGTGGTGCCCACGCTAGCGGAGATGGAGCAGCTCGACCGGCGGGCGCGCTCGAAGGGGATCCCGACCGTTTGGGTCGAGGACGCCGGGCTCACCGAGGTGCCCCCCGGCACGCGGACGTGTCTCGGCCTCGGCCCGGCCCCGGGCCCGCTGGTCGACGAAATCACGGGGGCGCTCCCGCTCCTCTGACGGTCGGCTCCGCCGGCCGGACCCGATTTACTATAAGTACTGGAAATGCCTTCTTTGAGCCGAGCTACGGTGTAGCAGGGCTCTCGGGGGGGACGCGGCGACCATGCAGATGTGGGTGTACATCATTCGCCGGCTGTTGCTGATGATCCCGGTCGTCCTCGGGGTCATGACGATCACCTTCATTCTCGTCAGCGGGATCCCGGCCGGGCAACGGTGCTTCTCGTCGTTCGGGCCCCCGCCGAACCACGGGGGGGAGGAGGCGATCGCGGCCTACTACGCCCACTGTGACAAAGTGCTCGGATTGAACGTGCCCATCTACCAGCAGTGGGCCGTGTACATGGGCAACACGTTGACCTTCAATTGGGGGCACGTCGGTAACTTTACCGCGGCGGCCTCCGCCCAGCCGATCATCACCGGTCAACCCGTCACCACGGTCCTGGGCTGGCTCCTGCCGTATACGATCGAGCTCGCCCTCCTCTCGCTCGCGATCAT
>JASHTC010000045.1 GCA_030040755.1 Thermoplasmata archaeon
CGGGACCCGAGCGCCGAGGTCCGCCCGGCGGTCGCGCGCACCCTCGGGCGGGTCGGCACCGTCGAGGCGCGCGCGGCGCTCGAGGAGATCCTGGCCGACCCGTCCGACCGGGTCCGGCGGGAAGCGGTCCTCGGGCTGGCCCGGAGCGGCGCGCCGGAGGTGATGCCGGTCGTGCGGCGCATGCTCGACGACCCCGCGCGGCGGGTCCGGGCGGCCGCCGCCGTGGTCGCGGGTCGGTTCCGGGACCGGGCGGCCGTCCCCCGCCTGCTCGAGCTGCTCGCGGCGCCGGAGACCTGGGAGAAACCGTCGGTCCTGGTCGCGCTCGGCCGGATCGGGGACCGGTCGGCCCGGCCGGCCGTGGCGACCGCCGCGGAGAGCCCGCAGCACTGGGTCCGGGTCTGCGCGGTCCACGCGCTCGGCGAGCTCGGCGACCCCCAGGCTCGCCCGGTGGTCCTCCGCGCGCTCGCGGACCCGGCCTGGCAGGTCCGCGGGGCGGCCGCGCTCGCCCTCGGCCTCCTCGGGACCTCCGAGGACCTGGGGGTCCTCCTCGTCTGCCTCCGCGACCCCCACCCGTGGCCCCGGCGGGGTGCGACCTACGCCCTCGGAAGCCTCGGGCTCACCGTCGCGGCGCCCCGCATCCGGGAGGAGCTGTCCGACCGGGCCGCCGAGGTGCGGCTCGCGGCCGTCTGGGCCCTCGGCCGGCTCGGGGACGACGGGGCCCGGGAGGAGCTCGTCCATCTCCTGCGCAACGGGCCCTGCTCCCTCGAGGAGTCGGGCCCCTCGGAGACCGGGTCGGCGAGCCTCCGCTCGGACGCGGAGAGCCGCCTCTTCGACGCGGTCGTGCAGGCGCTCGGCCGCCTGCCGCACGGCCCGGACGACCCCTTCGTTCAGGGCGCCCTCATCGCCGCCCGCTCCCAGCTCTCCGACGAGGAGCTGGACCGGGGGGCCCGACTGCCGCTCCCGGAGCTGACGGCCGACCGACCGGGCCCGACCCTCCGGTCCCTGTTCGACGGAGCGATCGTGGTCTCGTTCGAGGAGGACGACGGAGGATGATCCGCGACTTCCGCTCCGGGGATGCCCCGGCGATGGTGAACCTCCTGACGACCCAGTTCCCGGCGGAGGAGGCCCTGCTCGGAACGCGTCCGGAGATGTTCTTCCGGGTCGTCCGACGCGTGATGCGTTGGGATGCCCGGCTCATGTTCGGGTTCCTGCGACTGCTCGGCCGACCGGTCTTCCGTTTGCTGGTCTTCGAGGACGACGCGCGCCTCGTGGGCACGACCCTCCTCACCTTCCCCGCCGGGGCGGTCTACCTCAGCATGGTCGTGGTCGACCCGGCGGTGCGCCGACGGGGGTACGCCCGGGCCCTGCTCGAGCGGGCGGCCGAGCTCGCCCAGCGGATGCGCCGCCGCTACCTGGTCCTCGACGTGCTCACCGACAACACGCCCGCCCGGACCCTCTACGAGGACCGGCTGGGGTACCGACCGCTGCGGGAGGTCGCGTTCATGGTCCGCGAGCATCCCGAGGAGGTCGGCGCGGAACGGACGACCCTCGCCCCGGGGATCCGCCGGTTCGAGGAGCGGGACAACGCCGCGCTCGTCGCGCTCGCCCGGGCCCAGACCCCGCCGGAGGTCGCGGAGGTCCTGCCCGTCCCCCGCCGCCTCCTCGCGGACGCCCGCACGACCGACCGGATCTTCGAGAGCCGTACGGAGGCCTGGGTCGTGGACCGCGGCTCGGGGCCCGAGGCGTTGGCCGTCGCGACGTGGTCGTCGGGGCGGGAGGCGGCCCACCTCAGCGACCCGATCGTCGCGGCGTCCGCCGACCCGGCGCTCGTCTCGGAGCTCTTCCGGACCGCGGTCGCCTGGTGCGGAGCCCGACGCGCGGTCCGGGTCATGTCCTCGGTCCCCCAGTACAACGCGCGGGGCCGGGCCGCCCTCGAGCGGGAGGGGTTCCACGAGGCGCTCTCGACCTGGACGCTCTACCGCCCGGTCGCCTAGCCGGCGCCCCGGGCCCGGTGGGCTCGACGTCTACCTGTTCCCGGCCGTGGTCGGCGGGGGGCTCGGAGACGTCGAGGAGACGCTCGCCGCCGGCCGTCGCCTCGCGGCGGCCGGGTGGACGGTCCGGATCTACCGGCGCCCGGGCCACCCGTTCCCCCGCGAGGTCGACGGACCGTGGGACTGGCCGGTCCCTCTCGAGCGGGTCGACCACCTCGCGCGCCGGGGCCCGGCGGCCCTTACGATCACCCCAGCGTGGGGGGTCAGTGCCGCCCCCGGCCGATCGGGGGCGATGGGTCGCCCCGGCCCGTGGGCCGACGAGGCCGCGGAGGTCGAGCGCGTCTACGGCCACGACTCGACCCTGCACATCAGTCTCGAGGAGTTCGCCCGGACCCTCCCCGTGGCGCAGGAGAACCGGGAGCGCTTGCGCGAGGGAGGGGTCCCCTCTCGGGCGCTCTCCGCCCGGCTCCGTGCCTCCGCCGCCGCGGGCGAGGAGGACCGATTCCGCGCGGCGTTCGAGCGGTTCCGTGCCTTCGCGCGCGACAACGTGCTCCACCTGTTCGCGACCTTCCGTCGGGACCCGCGCTTCGCCGTCGAGTTCCCGGCCGCGGTGCAGACCGGCCCGCTCTGGCCGGGCCGATATCGGCCGGGAAAGGGGTCCGGGCGCCACGCGCGAAGGCGGGAGTGGGTGTGGTATGCGAGCCCGGCGAGCGCCGAACGGATCGCACCGGAGGTCCTGCGCGGACTCGCGGCGGTCCGGCCGACCGTGCGGCTCCTCGTCCGGACGCCCCGACCTTGGACGCTCCCGCGGACCGGACCCGGCGTAGAGGTACGGGACCGGCCGCTTCCCACGAACGAGTGGGAAGCCCGGTTCCGCGGCGCCGACCTGCGGGTGGTGACCGGGAGCCGAACGTTGCTCGAGGCGATCGAGGTGGGGGGCCCGTTCCTGTACTTCAACGGCGTGCTGGGCCACGGCCCCGCGACCCGTCGCCACCGTCCGGAGAAGATCGTCGCGTGGCTCGAGGCCGAGCGGACCCGGCTGCCGTCGGACCTGCGCCGGGACCTCGCGGACTTCGCCCGGGGGCGGAGGGTCCGGGCCGTCGTGCGGCGGGCCGCCGAGCGGACGGGAGGCTGGGCCCGGTTCCCCACCGGAGCTCCCCCGTCGGGGTTCCGGCCCCCCTTCGAGGACGGCGGCCGCCTGATCGAGGAGGTCGCGCGGGCGTTCGCTCGGCACCCGAAGGAGGCCCCGGCCCTCCTCGCTCGCGTCCGCGCGGGCTCGAACCCTTAACCGCAAGCTCGCATGCCCTGGCCGATGCAGCGGGAGGCCGCGAACCCGGCGGCCATCGCCCGCGCCCTGGTCGAGCACGGCCTGCGGTTCCGCCGGGGCGAGGAGCTCGTGGTCGCCTCGTGGAACCACACGCTCCCCTGGGCGGCGGCGTGCGTGACCGAAGCGCGGCGGCGGGGGGGACGCGCTTCCCTCTTCCTGGAGGACGAGAACGCCTTCTGGCAAAGCGTCGAGCTGGCCCCGAGCACGCGCGCCTGGTCGGGACTTCCGGAGGGGCTCCGCGCCGCGGTGCGCCGGGCCGACGCGGTGGTCTACTTCGGAGGGCCCGCCGACCGACCGCGCTTCCACCGGCTCCCGCCGACCCAGCTCGCTCCGTTCCGCGAGGTCGACGAAGAATGGTCCCGCTTGAGCCGGGTCGCCGGCGTGCGAGGGATCCGCTGTCTCCTCGGGTACGCCTCGGACGAGCAGGGCGAGCACTGGGGCGTGCCCGGCGCGCTCTGGCGCAACCAGCTCCTGAAGGGGATCGCGGCCGCCGACCTGAGACGGATCCGGGCGGACGGGGCCCGGGTCCGCCGGGCCCTCGCGTACGGCCGCGAGCTCCACCTCACGGCCGCGAATGGGACCGACGTGCGGATGCGGCTGCGGCGTCGGACCCCGTGGGTCGATGACGGGACGGTCGGACCGAGCGACCGAACGCCGCACGCGCCGATCGCGACCCAACCGGCCGGCCTCGTGGCGGTGGCGGTCGACGAGCGGGCGACCCGGGGCACCGCGATCGCGAACCGGCCGAGCTACCTCCTGGGCGGTCGGGTCGAAGGAGGGGAGTGGGACCTGGAGGGGGGACGGCTGGAGAACTACTGGTACCAGACCGGCGGCGAGTCGTTCGACCTCGAGTTCGGGCACGCTCCGAAGGGGCGCGAGGTCGTCGGTCTCTGCGCGGTCGGCCTCAACCCCGCGATCTCCCCGGGGGTACCCCAGGCGGAGGACGCGGAGGCGGGGACGGTCACGCTCGCCGTCGGCGGCAACACGGCCTACGGGGGAACGAACCGGTGCCGGTTCCTCTCGTGGCTGACGGTCGGGGAGGCGACGGTCGCGGTCGACGGCGCGCCGGTCGTGGACCGTGGCGAGATCCTCTAGCCGGCGCCCGCTCAGACCGGCGTTCTTCGACCGCCCCACGACCCGGGTCGCGCGGGACCTGTTGGGCGCGGTCGTCACCGTCCGGGCGCCCGACGGGGTCCGCTCGGTCGAGCTGGTGGAGGTCGAGGCCTACCTGGCGAACGACCCCGCCAGCCACGCCTATCGGGGACCGACCCGGCGGAACCGCTCGATGTTCGGCCCCCCCGGCACGCTGTACGTCTTCCGCATCCACCAAGTGGTCTGCGCGAACCTGGTCACCCGCGCCGGCGAAGCGGTACTCTTGCGCGCCGGTCGGCCCCGGATGCCGCCCCACGCGAACCCCTCGGGGCCCGGCCGGCTCTGCCGTGCGCTCGGCCTCACGATCGCGGACGACGGGCAGCGGGTGAGCCCGCACGGACGGCTCTCCGTGAGCGCCCCGCGCCAGCGACCCCGCCGGAACTCGGTCGACCGCGGGCCTCGGGTCGGGGTCTCCCGGGCCGTGCGCCGCCGCCTGCGGTACAGCCTCGCGGGCGACCCGTGGGTCTCGCGCCCGCGGCGCCGGGTCACTTGAGCTTGGCCCAGCGGTAGCTGCGGCGTCGGGCCGTATCGCCGAACCCGCACGACGAGCAGACCCCCTGCTGGCGGTGGTACGAGTGGCGGCCGCAGCGCCGGCAGATCACGTGGACGATCTTGCCGCCCCGCCGAGATGGCGTCCCCTTTCCCATGCTTCGCTCCTTACGGTGAGATGTAGACGATCGAGTCGCCGCGCACGAGCGTGACCCCGCGGTGCGGCGTCACCTGGTCCTTCACGACCTCCTCGGCCGCGGAGAGGACGAGGTTCAGGTGCTGGTCGTAGGCGTCGAGCACGCCCCGGTACGAGCGTCCGCCCTTCATCTCCACGAGAACGCGCTTGTGGAGGCTCTGCTGCAGGACGTCGAGCGGCCGCATCGAGGGGTCGGGTCGAGACCGGGTTCCGTTCTTAAGGGTTGCCGCGGGGGGAGAGTC
>JASHTC010000046.1 GCA_030040755.1 Thermoplasmata archaeon
ACTCGGCGACCTCCTTGACCGCGGGCTCGGTCAGGGGTTGGAGCTTCTCCACGCCGCCGACCCCTCCCTCGCCCAGGAAGTCCACTTGAGCGTTCCCGGACTCGAAGGCGATGGCGGCCACGCCGCCGTAGACGCGGGAGACGTTCTGGTAGCACCGCGCGCCCGCGGAGTTCAGGTAGAGCCGCTCGTCGTCGGCCCAGGCGATCGTGACCTGGGTGTCGCGGATGGACGACACCTGGGTCGCCCATCCCCGGATCTCGGTCGCCCGCCGGATCATCTCTTCCATTCCCATCGCCGACCCGGGATGCGCCGGGTCGGTACGGGCCGAGGCGACGGTCGTCGCCGAAGTGCCCGGCGGCGCGGACCGCACCGGTTCCCCCCCGAGCGCCCGCTCGAGGGCCCCCGCGACCGCATCGAGCCCGGCCGGGGTGAGGTCGGAGGTCGCCGACTCCACCCACCGGGTCCCTCCCCAGGCCCGGACCGCGGCGCCCTGGAGCCTCGGTTCGGACACCGGACTGGTACGCTGCCGGTCGAGGCGAATCTCCTGGCCCCGACTGCTCTCGGCCAGGATGTCCGCGAACGAGGTCCGCCGCTCGAGCCGCTGGAGGAGACGGCGGAACTCGCTCTCGAAGTCCTGCAACGGGGACATCAGTACCGGCGCTAAGGGAGACCTGGCTTAACCGTAACCCACCCGCGGACCCCGGTCCGCGGCCCGTCCGCGAGGGACCCGCGTCGTCCGTACGAGCGACCCGCGGGTGCGGGCTTATAGGCGGGTGTGCGTGCCCCGTGCGTCCACAGGCACTTCGACGAGGAAGGAATGAAGGCGCCGCCTCGGGATTTCGGGATCGTCGGGTATGACCACGTCGACATCCGCGTGGTGAACCGGGCCAAGCTCGTCCGGTTCCTCACGGAGCAGCTCGGCATGGACGTGCTCGGGTCCGGGGACGACCACACGTACCTGCTCTTCGGGGACCAGGTTCTCGGCCTGCACGACGCGAAGGAAGGGGAGAAGCCGAGCGGCCTGGACCACATCGCGCTGCGGGTCAGCGAATGGACCGGCCTAAAGAGCCGGGTCGCGCGCTCCCGCGTCGTGATCACGGGCGAGAAGGAACGGGAGGACTCTCGGACCCTCTACCTGCGCGGACCGGACGGCATCCGGCTTGAGCTGGTGTGGCGACCCGACCCGAGCGCCCACACCTGCCGCCACACACCGACCCCGCCCGCTCCGACGGACGAAGCCTAGACGGGTCGGCTCACTTCCTCGCCCGAGGGACGGGCTGGGCCAGCGGCGGGACCGCGGTCAGCCAGGGCGCGTACTTCGGGTCCTCGCCGTGGATCACCTTCTGGAACAGGGCGACGATCTCGCGGGTGACCGGGCCCGGCGACTGCTTTCCGATCGCGAAGTGGCTGATCTCCTTGATGGGGGCGATCTCGGCATAGGTCCCCGTGAAGAACGCCTCGTCGGCGGTCAACAGCTCGTTGACCGAGATCAGCTTCTCGACCACGGGGTAACCCAGGTCGGTGGCGAGCTGGAGGATCGACTGGCGGGTGATGCCGAGCAGGATGTCGGACTCCAACCCCGGTGTGTAGACCTTCTCGTTTCGCACGAGGAAGATGTTCTCCCCGGTCCCCTCGGACACGTAGCCGTTCTGGTCGAGGAGGATCGCCTCCTCGTACCCGTCCTTCATCGCATCGATGCCCGCGAGGTAGCCCGAGAGGTAGTTGCCGGAGGTCTTCGCGAAGGTCGGGAGCGCGTCCGAGTGGGGCTTGCGGTAGGGGGAGATCTTCGCCCGCACCCCGTTCTCCGACCCCTCCCCCAGGTACTTCTTGGCCGGGATCGCTGCGACCGCGAGCGAGACCTTGCCGGCGAGGTTCTTCACCCCGAGCGCCGGCTCGCCGCGGTAGACGATGGGGCGGATGTAGGAGGGGAGGATGTCGTTCGCGGCCTGCGTGTCGAGGATCGCCTGCTCGATCTGGGGCGGGGAGTACGGAATCTCCATGTGGTACAACCGGGCCGACGCGACGAGCCGGTTCACATGCTCCGTCAGCCGGAAGATGGCCGGTCCCTGGCGGGTCGGGTAGGCACGGATCCCCTCGAAGACGCCGACTCCGTAGTGGAGCGTGTGGTTGAGGACGTGGATCCGGGCGTCCGCGAAGTCGACCAGTCGGCCATCCATCCAGACCTTGCGACCGTCCGCTGCCATCATGTGGTCCGCCCGTCCGCCCCTCGGGGAACTCCATCGGGAGCTACATTAAATGGTTGCACCCTGACGGAGCCCTAGTTCGTCATCCAACGTTCTCTCCCCTGACGGGGGGCGCGTCGCGGCCAGCGGGAAGGTCGGAAGGGCCCGCCCCGACCGGTCGGGTCAAGTAGCGAGACGAGTACGGGACCCCGCGCCCGTGCCCGAAAAACCTCCGGAGCTGCTGTCGCGTCCCCGGCCACGGATCGAGACACTCTCCGACCTGATTTTCGGTCTGTCGCTCTCCGTCGGCTCGGTGGCGCTCGTCTACCGGCTGCCGACGAGCGAGGGCCTCCTGCTCCAGGAC
>JASHTC010000047.1 GCA_030040755.1 Thermoplasmata archaeon
CTCGTCGACGTGCGGTCCGAGGCCCATATCTGGTCCATGCGCTACGACCGCCCGTTTGACGATATCTTCGCGATCCAGGACGACATCGCCGGCCAGATCGCGCGGTCGGTCGTGGTGCATCTCACCGGCCCCGCCCCGCACGCCGCTCCCGCCCCCGCGCCTCCCCCGCCGGATACTTCGGACATGGAGGCCTACTCGCTCTTCTTGCACGCGCGCCAGCTGTTCGGCGAGAAGGGCTCCGTAGAGTCGATCCGCACCGCCCTCACGCTCTTCGAGGCCGCCGTCACCCAGGACCCCAAGTTCGCGCGGGCTCGCGTCGGGGTCGCGGAGACGCTCCTGTGGCTCGCGACCGAAGGGATGGTCCCCTTCCACGACGCCGAGGACCGGGCGCTCCAAGAGCTCAAGCATGCCCTCGAGATCAACGAAGGGATTGCGGAGGCGCACTCCGTCCTGGCCGCGTTCTACCTCAGTCGAGACCGCTTCGCGGACGTCGCGCGGGAGGCCAAGCGGGCGATGGAACTGAACCCGAGCCTCGCCGACCCGTACCGGTGGCTGGCGCAACTCGCCGCCGGCGACGGCGACATCCACGAAGCCATTCGCCTCCTGGATGCGGCCCGGCAGCTGAATCCGGACGACGTAAACGTCCTCTCCTTTTTCGGCCGGGCCCTAGCCTACGCCGGGCGAGAGGCCGACGCGCTCGCCTTCTGGAACGCGACCAAGTCCCGGGTCCGGTTCCGAACGAACGCCCACCTGACCGAATACTACCTGGCGAAGGGCGAGCTCACCCAAGCGGAGGAGACGGTGCGCGAGATGGAACGCGTGCGGCCGGATAGCCCCTGGACGCTGGCCTACCGAGGCATCCTGGCGACCCGTCAGGGGGACCCGGCGGAGGCGCGCCGCTTGATCGAGCGGCTCCAGGAGAGGGCGAAGAAAGGGGAGATGGTCACCTTCTTCATCGGATTCGTGCAGTTCGGGCTCGGCGAGATGGACGAGTTCGTCGCGTCGATGGAGGAGGCGTTCCGTCACGGGGCGCTGCCCCTGCTCGAGCTCCTGTACTCCCCCCTGTACGCGACCGCTCGGGCGGACCCCCGCATCCAGGACCTGCTGCGGCGACAGCGCCGGAGTCAGAACGCTCCATCGTCGGGGAGCTCTTCCTGACCTCGTTCGGACCGGGGACGACTCGGAACGGTTGCCGCTCTCGGGGCCCACGCCGCGGCCGGTACCGAGGAAAGCGAGTTCCAAGCGGTGGGCCGTGGGGAACGGGGGGCTCGCCCGTGGGGGGAACGCCCGTGCTGGGATTCGAACCCAGGTCTGAGGCTCCGCAGGCCTCTAGGATAATCCATTGCAGCGGAGCGGGGGGGACCCCGCGTCCGTAGCTACCCCACACGGGCATCCGATCGGGAATTGTCCCGGCGGCGCGGAGCGGGGTCGTGTATAAAAGGCCGGGGAGACACAGGGTCCGACCCGAGCCACACTTTATACCGGGCCGGGCTCCCCGGGCCGGTCCGACGGCGGGTCCTCGGTATGGTCGAAGAGAAGTCGCACGACCCCTGGCCGGAGCTCCGCGAATTGCCGATGGGCCGTCGTGTGGAGTTCGATGACGGGCGGGGCCAGACGTACACCGGAACCGTCGTCGCCCGCCACGGTTTCCTCGGCGAGCGGATCCTCCAGCTGAAGCTCTCCAACGGCTACAACGTCGGCCTTCGCGTCGACCCGGGCGCGAGCTTCCGGCTGCTTCCCGACCTTCCCCGAGCCACCGCCGCGGACGCGCCGCCCGCCCGACGCGAGACCGCCGCGACGCCCGGCGCGTGGGTTGCCCTGCTGACGACGGGCGGGACGATCGCCTCGCGGGTCGACTACGAGACCGGGGGCGTCCGGCCGGTGCAGGGCGAGGCCGAGGTCCTCGCCTTCTTTCCCGAGCTCGAGCACGGCGGGCCCGTGCGGATCGTTCCGGTTTTCGACCGACTGAGCGAGGACCTGCGTCCGGAGGATTGGGTCACCCTCGGGGAGCAGGTGGTCGCGGCCTTCCGGGGCGGGGCGGCCGGGGTGGTCATCACCCACGGCACCGACACCCTCGGCTACACGGCGGCGGCGTTGAGCTTCCTCCTGGTCGACCTCCCCGGCCCCGTCGTGCTCGTCGGCGCCCAGCGGTCGCCCGACCGGCCGTCCTCCGACGGCCCCTCCAACCTCCAGGCTGCCGTGCAGGTGGCCCGGGAGGGACGGTTCGGCGAGGTAGTGGTCGTGATGCACGGCGGCCTCTCCGACACCCAGTTCGCGGTCCATCGCGGGACCTGGGTGCGCAAGATGCACTCGAGCCGGCGCGACGCCTTCGAGAGCCGCAACGGCCCCGAGCTGGGGCAGGTGGAGGAGGGACGACTGACCCTCGGCCCCCTCGTCCGGCCCGCCACGGCCGGCCCGGCTCGCGTGGACGGCCCCATCGACTCCCGGGCGGCGCTCCTCTGGTCGTATCCGGGACTGTCCCCGGATGCGGCGCGGACCCTGACGCGCGACCTTCGGGGGGTCGTCGTGGCCGGTACGGGTCTCGGGCATATGGGCGCCGACCACGCCGGGTGGATCCGCGAAGCAACCTCCCGCGGGACGGTCGTCGCGATGACCACCCAATGTCTGGGTGGCCGGGTCGACCCGTTCGTCTACGCCACCGGTCGCGACCTGGTCTCCGCCGGGGTC
>JASHTC010000048.1 GCA_030040755.1 Thermoplasmata archaeon
GAGGAAGTACGAACAGACGCCGACCAGCTCCCAGAAGACGAAGAACTCGAGGAGGTTATTGGCCAGCACGAGGCCGGTCATCGCCGCGAGGAACAGCGAGAGCTCCGAGTAGTACCGGGGAAGGCCCCGGTCCTGGTGCATGTACCCGATCGAGTACAGCATCACCAGGAAGCCGACGATCGTGACGACGAGGAGCATCAGCGCCGAGAGCGGGTCGACCAGGGTTCCGACGACGAGCGAGACTCCGTTCGGGAACGGGCCGGGCGCCCCGCCGAGATGGAGCCAGGTGAACTGGGCGTTGACGTAGGCGCCCGGGTCGATCATCTCCCCGAGGGCGATCGTCACCCCGAGGACCATCGCCGCGCCGGCGAGCGCGACCGCGACCCAACCGCCCCACTCGAGCTTCTGGAGCCGGGTGCCGGCGAGCCCGACGATCGCGAACGCCGCGACCGAGAAGAGGGGGACGAGGAACGCCCAGTCGTCCAGCGTGGTGAAGGTTCCCATCGAGCGGCCTCCCTATTCCTTCAGTTCGGTGGCCTGCCCGACGTTGATCGTCCCCTTGAGGCGGTTGAGCGCGAGCACGATGGCGAGCCCGACCGCCACCTCCGTGGCGGCGAAGCCGATCAGCACGACCGCGATGGCCTGGCCCGAGAGCCCCGCGCCGCCGCTCGGGGCGAAGGCGGCGAAGTAGACGAAGTTCAGGATCGTGGCGTTCATCGCGACCTCGACCGCGATCAGGATGAGGATGAAGTTGCGACGGGTGAGGAGGCCGAAGACCCCGATGCCGAGCAGCCCGCCCGAGAGGGCGAGGAACCCGGCGATCGGCAGCGCGGTCACTCGCGGCCCTCCCGGACGAGGTAGATCGCGCCGGAGACGCCGCCGAGCATGATGAGGCCGAGGAGGAGCAGCCAGGGCCCGTAGGCCCCGAAGAGGGCGCCGGAGAGCGCGGCCGGGTCGTAGGACTGGACGGAGGTGGGGCCCTGCGGGAGCTGCCCGAGGGCCAGGACGAGGAAGATGAACGTCACGACGGCGAGGGCCAGCGGGACGGGCCCGATGCCGGTCGCCGCCTCCTTCGAGAAGATCCGCTTGCGCGTGACCATGATGCCGAAGAGGAGGAGCACGGTGACGGCGCCCGCGTAGACGCCGAGCTGGAGGACGCCGAGGAACGGCGCGTTGAGCAGGAAGTAGACCGCCGAAAGGTCGACGAAGAACACCGAGACCCACAGGATCGTGTGGACGAGCTCCCGGACGAGCAGGGCGGCCACGGCGGTCCCGATGGCCACGGCCGCTAGGAGGAGGAACGCGAGTTCCTCAAGACTCACTTTCGATTCCCCCAGAAGAGGCACTCTTTCGGGCAGACGTTGATGCAGGTACCGCACCGGACGCAGTCGGAGTCGTTGACCACCGGCTCCTTCCAGATCCGCTTCGGTACCTTCTCGCCCGCTTTCGCCTCGGGCTTGGGGATGTCGAGCATCGTGATGCACTGCGTCGGGCAGTCGCGGGCGCACGCGTTGCAGCCGATGCACAGCGGCGGCTCGAGCAGGATCTGGTCCTCGTTCGCCGGACGCTCCACCCGGATCGGGTGCATCGGGAGCTTCTGCTCGTAGATCCCGAACATCTTCTGGGGCGAGTAGACCATCTCCGAGCGCTTGGTCACGGAGAGCTCGTAGCGGGTCGTCATCGTGAGGCACCCCTCGGGGCAGGCGTCCGAGCAGAACCCGCAGTAGCTGCACTTCCCGTAGTCGATCTGCGGGCACTTCTTCGGGTGCTTCGGGTCCCCGCCCGGCACCGTGACCATCTCGATGCAGAGGTCCGGGCAGGAGAACGCGCAGAGGTTGCAGCTGATGCACGTCGCGATGTTCAGCGCGTGGACCCCGCGGTAGTTGTCCCAGATGGGGCCGACGCCGATCGGCTTGCCGGACTCGATCCGCACCTGGTCGCGGAACTTCGGGTCCTCGAGCCGCTCGTACGGGTAGATCACCGTGGACGGTCGGACGAGGCTCTTGGCGAACTGGCGGGCGGCCGTGACCATCGGCTTGGCGACCCAGAGGATCGGGTTGTCCGAGGACTTCTCGGTGGCCGTGACCGGGTCGCTCATGTCGGGTCCGCTCACACCCCCATCGAGGGAAGGCAGCCGAAGGGCCAGACGCACTTAGCCAGGACGAGCGCCGCGGCCAGGAAGACCGCGCAGAGGCTCAGGGGGATCATCCGGTTCCACCCGACCCGGAGGAGCTGGTCGGTGCGGACCCGGGGCAGGGAGGCCCGGATCCAGACGAACAGGCCGAAGACGAGGTAGGTCTTGACCATGAACCAGAAGATCCCCGCGAGCGGGAAGGAGGTCGCCGCGGAGGGGACCCAGGTCGGCATCGTCCAGCCCCCCAGGAAGAGGAGGACGACCAGGATGCTCCCGACCAGCGCGCGCAGGTAGTCGGCGAGCATGAAGAAGGCGAACAGCATCCCGCCGTACTCGGTGTTCCACCCTTCGACGAGCTCGGCCTCCGCCTCGGGGAGGTCGAAGGGGATCCGCTCCATCTCGGCGAGCATCCCCGCCACAAAGACGACGAGCGCGAGGAACAGGGGCCCCCAGAACCAGTAGTTCTGCTGCTCGTAGACGATGGTCGTGAGGTCGAAGCTCCCCGAGACGATGACGACCGCCACCACCGCGAGGAGGAGCGGGACCTCGTAGGCGATCATCTGGGCGGCCGAGCGCATCCCGCCCATCAGGGAGTACTTGTTGTTGCTCGACCAGGCGCTGACGAAGATGAACAGCGGAGCGAACGAGAAGATCGCCAGCGCCAGGAGGAGGCTGAGGGGAAGCACCCCCGAGTTCCACCCGGAGGAGATCGGGAGGATGCCGAAGATGACGAACGAGGTGACGAGGTAGGCCGTCGGGCCGCTGAAGAAGCCGAGCCAGTCGGCCTCCCGCGGCCGGAACGTGTTCTTGCGGAACAGCTTGAAGCCGTCGGCGAAGTTCTGGAGCAGGCCGGCGTACCCGACGTGCATCGCGCCCCGCCGGTCCATGAACCGGCCGAGGAGCTTGCGCTCCCACCAGATCAGGACGATCGTGTTGATCATGCTGGCGCCGAGCAGGATGGCCCCGAACACCAGGACCGCGAGCCCGGTGACCAGGTCGCCGTTCGTGATCCAGGCGTTGAGCGGGGCGGGGAGGACGGAGCCGATGTGGGTCAGCACGTAGTTGACGAGGAAGTAGGAGACGCTGTAGAGCGTGGCGCTCGACATGGGCCCCTAGCGGTCGACCTCCCCGACGCAGACGTCGACGCTGCCCATGATCGGGGGGATGTCCGCGACGCGGTAGCCGATGAGGTAGTGCCGCGCCGCGCTGATGTTGGCGAAGACCGGAGAGCGGAATTTCACGCGGTAGGGGTGCTCGCTCCCCTCGTTCACCACGTAGGCCTGGGCCTCGCCGTGCGGCTCCTCGATCGACGAGAGCCCGACCCCCTTCGGGTAGTTCCGCTTCAGGACATAATCCTCCTTCCCGACCGGGGCGTATGGCGCCCCCAGCCAGCGGGGGAGGCGGTCGGCGAGCACCGGGCCCGGGTGGTGGTCGAGCCAGTCGAGGATCTGGCGGATGATCCGGATCGACTGGCGCATCTCCTCCATCCGGACGAGATAGCGGCCCGTGACGTCGGCCCCGTCGGCGACCGCCACCTCGAAGTCGAGCTGGGGGTAGACGGAGTAGGGACGGTCGCGGCGGACGTCGCGCCTCATGCCGGCCGAGCGCAGCATCGGGCCCGTCACCCCGGTCGCGACGCAGTCCGAAGCCTTCAGCACCCCGAGCCCGTCGCATCGCTTGCGGAAGATCTCGGAGCCGAGGCAGAGCCGGTCGTACTCGACGAACCGGTCGCTGAGCCAGTCCAGCGCACGGCGCGCGTGGGCACTGAACCCGGGCGGCATGTCGTTGCGGACCCCGCCCACGCGCATGTACTCGTAGGTCATGCGCGCCCCGCTGTAGCTCTGGAAGAGGTCGAGGACGATGTCCCGGTCCCGCATGCCGTACAGGAACGGGGTCATCAGCCCCAGGTCCTGCACGAACGCCGCGTACCACATCAGGTGCGAGCCGATCCGCTGGAACTCCTCGCACATGACCCGGATGTACTCGGCCCGTTCCGGGGGCACGATGTGGAGCGCGTCCTCCGACGCGAGGATGTAGAGGTGCTCCCAGGCGAAGCCGGCGACGTAGCAGGTCCGGTCCATCAGGGTGACGACCTCGTTGTAGTGCCGGTCCTCGCTGATCTTCTCGATCCCCCGGTGGAGGTAGCCCATCTCCGGGTCGCAGTCGAGGATCACCTCCCCGTCGATCTTGACCCGGAGGTTCCAGAGGCCGTGCGTCATGGGGTGCTGGGGCCCCATGTTGATCCACATCTCAGACACTGCGCTTCTTCACCTCCAGCTCCTCGGGCTCGTGGAGCTTGAACGAGCGGAGCAGCGGATGGAACACGTACCCGTCCGGCAGGAGAAGGTGGCGCAGGTCCGGGTGGTGGTCGAACGTGATGTCGACCAGCTCCCACGTCTCCCGTTCGTGCCAGTTGGCCGACGGCCAGACCGGCGTCGCCGACTCGATGTGGGGGGCGTCCGCCGGGAGGTCGGTCGAGAGGAGGAGGTACTGGCCAAGCCGGTCGGACCAGGCGACGTAGAACACCTCGCGGTGCGAGACCCAGTCAATCCCGCCGACCATCGAGAGGTGGTGGAAGCCGAGGTCCTCCTTCACGGCGCGGAAGACGTCGAGCGCGGCGTCCGCCCGGAAGCGCAGCCGCCCGGCCGTCTTGGCGAACGGCTCCACCCCGAGGATGCGGTCTCCGAGCACGGGAGCCAGGGCCTTCGCTAGGTCCTCCGACTGCATCGCGCTCCTCGGTCGGTCCTCTCGGCGGACCCCTACTCCTTCCGCTCTCGAATCAGGTCTTCCAGCCGCAGGATCCCGTCGATCATCGCCTCGGGCCGGGGCGGGCAGCCGGCGATGTAGACGTCCACCGGTACGAGCTTGTCGACCCCGGGGACGACCGAGTAGGCCGTCCGGAACGGCCCGCCGCCTGTGGCACAGTTGCCCATCGCGATGACCCACTTGGGCTCGGGCATCTGCTCGTAGAGCGTGATCAGCTTGTGGGCGACCTTCCAGGTGACGGTGCCGTTGACGATCATCAGGTCGCACTGCTGGGGCGAGGAACGCGGCACGATCCCGAACCGCTCGGAGTCCCACCGGGCGGAGAAGGCGCTCGCGAACTCGATGGCGCAGCAGGCGAGCCCCCAGTGCAACGGGAACAGCGAGTTGCGGCCGGCCCAGTTGAACGTCGGCCGGATGACCTTGCTCTGGCCCTGCTCCGCGATCAGCGCGGAGAGCGCCTCCTTGGCCGCCGGGATGAACTCCTGGGCGCGGACGGTCTCGATCTCGACGAACGGTACGGCCGGGTGGTCGACCATCGGGAGGTCGCCCTCGAGCCGGTAGCTCTCGGCGTTCGCCGGGGCCACCTTCGCCGGCAGTTGGGGGGGCGGGGCGCTCATACCACCCACCGCTTCTCGCCGCTCAGGGCGTAGTAGATGCCGGTCACGGCCAGGGCGGTGAAGGCCGCCGCGATGAAGACGGGGTACCAGCCGGAGTTGACCCCCCGGAAGGTGAGGCCCCAGAGCGCGAGCAGGAAGCCGAGCACGTCGACGGCGACGAAGACGATCGCGAACGTGTAGTGCTGGGTCGGGAAGTCGATCTGGGCCTCGCCCTCCGCCTCCTCCCCGCACTCGTAGGTGGTCGCCTGGAGGTAGGAGCGGCGCGGCTTGGCCCCGAGCGAGCGGTTCGCGATCAAGGAGCCGACCGCGAACGCCGCCGCGATCGCGGCGAAGACCAGGAACGTGGTGACTCCGGCCTGCATCCCTCCACCTCCCACTAGCCTACGAGTACTGAATGCGACCCGCCCTCGTTATTTAACTCCTCCCGGATTCGCTCGGATACTGACGGCCGGGGGACGGCCCGGAGTGGGGCGCGGGACCCCCCGCCGGGATTATCGTGGGCTCGGGCTCGAGGGTCCGTGGAGGCCACGAGCTTTCGGAGCCCGCTGCGTCTGTCGGGCCGGTTCATCGACCTCGTCCCGCTCTCGGCCGAGCACGCCCCGGAGCTGACCTACGCCCTCCGGGACCCCGAGGTGGCGCGACTGTTCCGCGCCCCGCCCGGCTCGACGGTCGACGAGGTCGAGACGACCGTCCGGGGACTGCTCGCCAAGCAGCAGGAGGGCTCGGACCTGCCGTTCGCGACGGTCCTCCGGAGCGGGGGCCGGGCCGTGGGCATGACCCGGTACCTCCGGATCGACCGGAGGTCCGATGCGGTCGAGATCGGAGGGACCTTCCTGGACTCCAGCTACTGGCGCACTCCGATCAATACCGAGTCGAAGTACCTCCTCCTTCGCCACGCCTTCGAGCGGGAGCGAGCCCACCGGGTCCAGCTCCAGACCGACCTACGGAACGTGCGCTCCCAACGGGCGATCGAGCGACTCGGCGCCGTCGCCGAAGCTCGCCTGCGGGACGATGTCCTCCTCCCCGACGGCATCTTCCGTACCAGCGTCTACTACAGCATCCTCGAGGGCGAGTGGCCCGGCGTGAGGGCGCGCCTCGAGGGGATGCTCGCCCGACCCTGGACCCCTCCCCCGCCCCCGTCCGGACCGAAGCAGGTCCCTCGCTCCGACGACCCGCACGCCGTC
>JASHTC010000049.1 GCA_030040755.1 Thermoplasmata archaeon
GCTGTTCGCGCTCGACAACGCCGAGCTAGCGGCCATCTCCTCGGCGGGTACCGGCACCCTGGCCGACCCCTACGTGCTGATCAACGACCAACCGGGCTCGCTGGCCCCTCAGTTCGCGCAGTGGGACGATTATCTCTTCCCCGTCTTCCCCGGGCTCCTGCTGGCCGACACCTCCGACTACGTCACGGTGACCGCCCCCTCCTTCGAGGTCAACCTCCCGTCGTGGGAGCTTTCATCTCCGTACGTCGCCGCGCTGGGGCTCCCGCTCACCAACGACCTCCAGCTCCAATTCTACGACGCCTCCAACGTCTCCCTCGTGCGCTCGGGCACCGTCTCCGGATGGTTGAGCGCGTTCCTGTACGAGTACCCGGAGGCCTCGGTGATGCTGTGGAACTGCTCGGACATGCTGGTCGGCTCGAACACCTTCGAGGACCAGGGCAACGGCCTGCTGCTGTACGGCGGGTCGAACAACACGGTCTGGGGGAACACCTTCCTCAGCTCCCCCGTGGCGGCCGCAAACCCTTCCTCCGTGGACGACGCGGGGCCGTGGGTCACGGGGGTCAACGAGACCGAGTCCGGTGACCTTCTCTACAACAACTTCTTTAGCGTCCCGGTCCCCGCCTTCACGCCGACCACCGACCCGTTCGACTGCGACCAGTACGGGATCTGCCCCGCCCTCAACTATACCGACACCTGGAACGTCAGCGAGCAGCCCGCGACCGATACGGCCACCGTGAACGGGTTCGCGCTCACGGGCAGCATCATCGGGACGTCGTATCAGGGGGGCAACTACTGGGCCAACTACGGCATCAGCCCGAACCCGTACGGTGTCCTGCCCTACAACGACAGCGGCTGGATCACCGCCGGCGGCGACTTTGTTCCCCTGGTCCCATTCACCCTCTACCCGGTCACCTTCGCGGAAACCGGCCTTGCCACCGGGGCGGTCTGGACGGTCGCCGCGAACGGCCAGGGCTTGGCCACGAACGGCACGTCGATCACCCTCGACTCCCCGAACGGAACGTTCGCCTTCACGGCCGCAGGTCCGACGGGCACGTTCGTGAGCGGCCCGCCCGCCTTCTCGGTGGTCGGCGCGCCGGTGACCGTGAACCTCACCTTCGGTCCCCTGGTCGTCTTGCAGGTCGTGGGGCACGGGCTCGCGCCCGACAGCGAGTGGTCGGCGTCGATCAACGGCACGGGCACCGGGAACGTCACCGAGACGCAGACCAACGACACCCCGACGATCTCGTTCGAGGTCGCTCCGGGGAGCTACGTCGTCAGCGCCGTCGCGTCCGACTACACGAGCACGCCGAGCCAGGCGACCGTCACCGTCGGGAGCTCGGGGGCGACCGTCCGCTTCGACTTCGTCCTGCTCGACGGCACCATCGACCTCCACGTCTCGCCCACGACCGCGCTCGTGTCGATCGGCGGTCAGTCGGTCGTCCTCGACAACGGGGCCCTCACCGGGAGTTTCGCCGGGGGGCTCACGTCCGTGGAGGCGAGCTTCCCCGGCTACCTGCCGTACTTCAACAACATCTCGGTCATCCCGGGCCGAACCTCGTTCCTCAACATCAGCCTCCAGGCGGTCCCCACTCCGACCTCCACCGCGAGCAGCGGCTGGAGCTCGTCCGCGATCGCCGTGGTGATCGGGCTCGCGGTCCTCGCGGCGGTCTTCCTCGTCGGGCTGGTCTATTTTGCCCGGAAGCCGCGACAGGGTACGTCTGCCCCGCCCGCCAAGGAGTGGCAGGACAAGCCCCCGCCGGCCCCCGAGAGCCCCCCGCCCGCGGCGCCTCCGCCGGCGCCCCCCTGAGGTCGGCGCGTCTCGGGGCGGGGGCCGACCCCAGCAAACGGGATGAGCCGCGGATCCTCCCCTCCGAGCATGCGCGTCCGGCCGCTCGAGTGGACCGACTTTCCGGGCTGGGTGGACCTGTACTACTCCCGGTACGAGGAGATCGGTCGGAACCCGGACCTCGGAGTCTACCTGCAGGCGAGTCGGCCCACGCTTCCCGAGGAAGCCGCGCTCTTCGGTCAGGTGATGAAGGCGGTGCTCGCCGGGGACGCGGTCATCCGCATCGCGGAGGAGGCGGGACGGCTCGTCGGCACCTGCACGGTCTGGCGTCGGGGCCAGCACCTCGAGGACCGTCACCTCGGGGAGCTCGGGATCGCGGTGCACCCGGAGTTCCGGGGGAGAGGGTTCGGGGACGCGTTGCTCGGCGAGACGCTCGAGCGATGCCGGGGGGTCTTCGAGGTCGTGGAGCTCAAGGTCGTCGCGGTCAACGAGCGGGCGGTCGGACTCTACCGGAAGCACGGGTTCGAGGTCTGCGGGAGAGAGCCCCGGGCGTTCAAGCGGGGCGACCGCTACCTGGACGAGATCCTGATGTCGCGAGCGATCGAACCGGCCCCGGACGCGCGCTCGCCCTGAGCGCGTCGGGGTCGAGAGCTCGAGCATGACCACCCTGCGAACGATCGCGGTCCATGAGGTCGTCCAGCGGGCCTACCCACGTCCTCCGGCGACCGAGCAGGACGAGGTCGCGATGGCGGTCGGTAAGGCGATCGACGGCGCCCTCGCCCATTTCGGCCACCTCGTGCGTCAGGGTCGCAAGCCGGGCGCGGCCGCGGTGCGGGAGCTCGCGGCCTCGCTCCTGGACGAGGGGCTCGCCGAGGCGGCCGTGGAGGTCCCCCCCGCGGAGCGGGAGAAGATCCTGGCCCAGTTCCGGGCGGTCCTCCAGGCCTACCGGCAGAGCGAGATCTTCGGGTTGGCCCGTCCGCGCACCCGAGTCCTCCGGATCGACGGCCGGGTCGGCGTCTACGCCCAGCCCGACTACTGGGACGGGCGCGGGCGGTTCTTCGAGATGAAGAGCTATCCGGCGATCCCGCCCCGCCCCGACACGGCGATGCAGCTGCGGCTGTTCCAGCTCGCCTTCCCGAACTTCGAGGCCGTCCTCGTCTGCATCAACCGCCACTCGCGCCCGGTCCAGACCACCTCCGCGGTCATCCCGCGACCGTCAGCGGAGGAGAGCGCCGCTGCCCTCCGACTCGCCTACGACCTCGGGGTGGAGTTCGGGCAGGAGAAGGTGGCGGAGTACGTCGAGGGCCCGTTCGTCGACTACGCCCTCCCGGCCCCACCCGGATAGCGGGGAACCCGCGCGGGGGCTAGGTCGGGGCCGAGCCGGGGGGACCGGAGGGGACCTTCTCGAGCCGGCCGGTCCGGCCCAGAGAGATCTGCGGTCGGCCGCGGAAATCCGAGACCCACCCTTCGACGATCCGGACCCGGTCGCCGGCGCTCGCGAGGTCGACCTCCGAGCCCCAGAGGACGAGGGAGATCTCCCCGGTGGCGTCCCGGAGCTTCCCGTTGCGGACCTTCTTGGTCGTGCCGTCCCGGGTCTCCACCTCCCGGACCTCCCCCAACTCGCTGACGGTCCCTTCCACGGTCGCGACGCGCGAGGGGCGCAGGTCGGAGACGAACGTCGCGGGAGGTTTCCCCTCGGGCATCGGCCGCGGACATGGGTCACCCCCAGATAAGGGGTGAATCCCCCTTCTTCGGGGGAGCAGACCCGCCGGTCGTGCGGGCGGCTCAGTCCATCGAGTCCACCAGGAGGGGGAGTCGGGCCCGGCAGTCCGGATACCGGGGCTCCCAGCCGAGCGCGCGCAGCTTCTGGTTCGAGCCGGCCCGGTTCGCCGCCAGGTGGTGGGCGACGTCCGCCCCGACCACGTGCTCGAGGACCTCTCGGGAGATGCCCGTGGGAGGCGCGACGTGCC
>JASHTC010000050.1 GCA_030040755.1 Thermoplasmata archaeon
CCAGTTCGTGCTGGTCCCGAGGACGAAGCTGCGCCCGAGGAGGGCCGAGAACGTGATCGGGTTGTACTTCGAGATGTCCTGCATCCACGCCGGGAAGTGGGAGCTACCGAACAGCGCCGCGCTCGCGAACATCAGCGGCATGGTGATGAAATTCGACACGACGCCGGGGGTCTGCCAGTCGGTCGACCGGGCGGTGATCGCGAGGAACAGGCTACAGAATCCGGTCGCCAGCAGCATCAGGGCGGCGATCCATGCGGCCCACTGGAGCGGGGACAGGCCGAAGTGGACGCCGAACGCGATGGCCGCGGCGACCATGATCGGGAATTGGACCAGGCCGCGCGTCGCGGAGCCGAGCGCCTTGGTCAGGAACACCGTGCCCTTCGACGTCGGCGTGATCAGGATGCGCTTCATGAAACCGAACCGCTTGTCCTGGATCGTGCTCATCGACCCGAACATGCCGACGGTGAGCATCGAGGTCGAGAGGACGCCGGGGAGCAGGAACTGGATGTAGTTGCTGGCGCCGAAGAGCTCCTGGAGCTCGGACGCCGGCAGGAGCGAGAAGCTGCTCCCAAAGAAGGCGAGCCACATGAACGGCTGTACGACCGTGATCAGCAGGACGAACGGGTTGCGGAACGTCCGGAGGATCTCGCGGGCATACAGGCCCCAGAAGGGGCCGAACTTGACCTTCATCCGCGGGCCCTCCGCATCTGGGCGTAGAACTTCCGCACGTCCCGGATCGGCTCGTCCTCGCCGAGGCGCCGGCCGGTGATGTCGAGGAACACCGTCTCCAGGCTCGGCTTCTCGACGCTGATCCGTCGGATCAGCTCCGGCTGGATCGTCCGGAACAGCACGGGGAGGAACTCCTCGGAGGAGGCGACGCGGATCAGCCAGTCGTTGCCCTGGGCGCGCACCTCCTGCACACCCGGGATCTTCGCGACGAGCGAAGGGTCGATCGGCTGGGCCGTCTCGAGCTGGACGATATCCGCCTTGACGCGGCTCTTCAGCTCGGAGGGCGTCCCCTCGGCGAGGATCTTACCCTGGTCGATGATCGCGATGCGGTCGCAGAGGGCGTCCGCCTCCTCGATGTAGTGGGTCGTCAGGAGGACGGTCACGCCGAACTCCTTGTGCACGCCGGTGACGATGTCCCAGAGCATCCGGCGGGTGCTGACATCCAGGCCGATCGTGGGCTCGTCCATGAAGATCACCGTCGGCTGGTGCAGCAGCGCGAGCGCGATCTCGAGCTTCTTGCGCATCCCCGTGGAAAAGTGGCTGACCTTGTCGTCGGCCCGGTCCTGCAGGGAGAAGTACTTCAGCAGGTCCTCGGCGCGGCCCTGCCAGTTGGTCAGGCTCTGCAACTTGGCCTGAAGCCAGAGGTTCTCGCGGGCCGTGAAATCGTCGTCCAGGATGACCTCGGCGGCGACCCAGCCGATCCGGGCCTTGACCTCCATCGGGTCCCGACGGATGTTGAACCCGGCGACCGTCGCCGCCCCGCCCGTCGGGTCGGTGATCCCGGTCAGCACCTTGATCAGGGTCGTCTTCCCCGCGCCGTTCGGCCCGAGCAGGCCGAAGACCGTCCCGCCGGGGATCGTGAGGGTGACGTGGTCGAGGGCGTGGACCGCTCGGTCGCCCGAGCCGTAGTCCTTCGAGAGCTCGTGCGTGACGATCGAACTGTCCGGTCGAACGTCCGAGGGCGCCGCCATGGCGTCAGGCCCTCCGCCGAGCAGAGGGCGACGCGCGCAAGCGCTCGAGGGCGCCCCCGAGCTCGGCGATGGCGGCCTCCCGGAGGCGGCCGGAACCGAGCGGCGCATCCGGCTGCTGGGTGAGGTAGGCGTCCAGTGCGTCCAGGTGGCGGCGCAGGTGTTGGATCATGAACTTCCCGGGGTCGGTTCTTCCGCCGATCTCGGCCCATAGCAGGCTGAGGTCCGGGCCCCCGGACTGGCGATGGATCATCTCGCGACGGATCCGGCGCAAGACCGCGCGGCCGTGGGGCGTGATGGAGTAGACCCGCCGCGTCCCGACCTTGCGCACGCGAGCCGCCCCGCGGGCCACGAGCCCCTGGAGGGCGGGGTAGATCGCGCCCGGCCCGGGTCGCCAGACGCCGTCGGTCTTGGTCGCGATCCGTTCCGCGAGGGAATAGCCGTAGACGGACCCTTCCCGGTCGAGGGTGGCGAGGGCGTAGAGGCCGAGGAGTCGACCGGGCAGAGGGCGGCGCGGGGAAGGTGCCGGCATAGCATCGGGTTATGTATCGAATTCGATATAAGCGTTTACAGCGTCCGGGCGGAGGCGCCCGGAGTCCGGGAGATGCGGGAGGCCGGAGCGGGGCTATCGGCCCCTGCGCCGGCCCCCTAGGGGAGCCTGGCGCCGTCGTGCCGCGATCCGTCGCTGACGTTGCCGCCGGTGCCGCTTCTTCGCGCCCGGCGTGGGTCGCTTCCGGGGGGTTCGAGTCATGGGTGGGGCCGCTCCTTGGGTGCTCGGGGCCAGCCGCGCCCGTGGGATAAGACCCTCGGTCAGAGGACCCCAGTGGCCGGGGTGCCCCCGTCCCGAGCGGCCGAACGGAGGGGCCGGGCGCGCGACGGGTCGCGGCGCCCCGTAAATACGGGCGCCCACATCGGGACGGCATGGTGCGGATCTACGACGACGGCAGCGAGTACGATGCCCCGATCGACCTAGTCTGGGAGTATCTCGCGGCCGAGGACGGGCACTGGGGAGCGCACCCCGACACGCGAAGCTTCGAGGTCAAGGAACTGTCGGACACCTCCTTCCTGCTCACGATGGAGCAGAAGTACGGCGCGCGCTGGTTCAAGGGGACCGGACGCGTGACGATCGTCCGTCCGCTCGGGGTCGTGAGCGAGACCCTGGAGGGACACCTGGCCGGCTCCAAGTACTTCCAATTCTACACTCCCAAGGGGGACCGGACCGCGGTCACTCTCGTCGGAGACTTCACCTCCACCGAGTTCCCCGAGGAGCAGCTGAAGCCGATGATCTACGGGATCTTCGCCCAGTTCTTCGAAGAAGACCAGGAGCGGCTCCGAGCCTACCGTCTGAAGAAGCAGCGCGGCACCGCACCGGTGGACGCCTGAGCCTCACGGATGGCGACCGCCGTCCCGGTGGCGACGTTCGACCTCTGGCACACTCTACTGTATCTAGAGCCTCCGGACGAGGATACCTACAATCGCCGCCAGGTCGCCC
>JASHTC010000051.1 GCA_030040755.1 Thermoplasmata archaeon
CAGTGGAGATATTTCTCGCTTCCGAAGCGAAGGTCCGGAGCAAGACGGGCCCTGGCGCGGTCCGGACCAAGTCGGGGGGAGGGCCGACTCTCTAACGGTGGGTGGGCCCAGTCGGATTTGAACCGACGACCTCCCGGTTATCAGCCGGGTGCTCCAGCCAGCCTAAGCTATGGGCCCCGCCGTCAGCAAATTCGCCCGAATATAGCCCCTTCCGGGCGGAGCCCTCTGCTCAACCTCGACTGGATGTAGTACCCGGCCGCGGATCACGCACGCTCGAATCCGGCCCCACGACCCGGAGCCAATCCCGACGGGCCCGGGATACCCGAGGCGCCTCTCGTTTCATCCCGAGGGACGAGGCTCGAGGACCGTCGCGCAACTGTCGCAGTACGTCGCACTCCAACGATTCTCGTTCCCGCACGAGGGGCAACGGGGGGAAAAGACCCAGTACAGGACCACCAGACCGAGTCCAAGCACGACGGCGATGACGCCGGCGGCGAGCAGCGGGAGTTCCCAGTTGGCGTAGGGCTGATCGGTCCCGGCGGGGACCCCGGGGAGCGTATAGAGCGGCAGCCAGCCCGCGAGTGCGATCAAGACGCTGCCGGCGGCCAACGAAAGGAGCCCGAAGCCGAGGAAGAGCATCACGGCGAGGCGACGCGGCCAGAACCCCTGGACGGGCTCGCCCATTGCGAAGTGGAAGTGGTAGGGGGGGTCTTGAACGTCCCGTCGACCCGAGTTGACGGAGCGTCGGGTCGGCTCAGAACCGGGCGATGCTCCCCGTGCTCAGGGCGCGGCGCTCGAAGTACTCCCAGCACCCCATAGCCAGCCCGAGGGAGACGACTCCCGAGAACGCGACCGCGGCCCACAGGAGGGCGAGGGAACCGAACGCCTCTCCCGAGATGGAGGCACGGATCGCGGCGAGCCCCCACGTCAGGGGGTACCCGTCTCCGATCCACTGCAGGACCGGGGGGAGGCTGGACAGCGGGAAGTTCACGCCCGAGAGGAGCAGCCCGATGAACAGGAAGATGTTCCCGAGGATGATCGAGGTCCGCAGGTATAGGGCGACCCCGCCGAGCAGGAGCCCGAAGCCGACCATGGCGAACGCCGTGAGCACGACGGAGACCGCGAGCTCGGGGAGGGTCGCGACCGGGATGGTCACTCCGAAGAAGAGGGCGGCGTAGGTCAACCCGACCGTGACCGTCGCGAGCGATATCAGGATCGGGATGAACCCCCGGCCGAAGTAGAGCGCGAACCGGCCGGCGGGGGAGACGAGCAGGTGCTCCATCGTCCCCTGCTGCTTCTCGGAGTCGGTCGTCTGACAGACCGAGAATACGCTCGAGTACGTGACGGTCGCCACCGCGTTCCCGAGAGCGACGTAGGCGACGTCGGAGGCGCCGCCGCCCCCCAGCGTGACGACGAACGCAAAGAACACCATCTGGGTGAGCGGGATGACGAAGACGGTCCCGAGCACGAAGTCGATCCGCATGAAGCCCAGGGTCGTGCGGGGGGCAAGGAGCGCGTTCGCCCACATCGTTCGCCAGAACTGCGGATGCGGGACGGTCGTCGGGTTCGCCAGCGCCATCGGACCTCAGTACTCCGAGAGGTTGCCGACCTCGAGGACGTGGCGTTCGACCCGGTGGAAGATCCCTCCGGCGATGCCCGCATACACCGCCGTGGAGACGACCGCTCCCACGAGGTCGACCTGCCAGCCCCACCCAAAGCCGGTATACCCGGGGATGGAGACATACCGGAGCGCGTCGAGCGCCCAGGTCGGCGGGAAGAGTAGCGCGATCGGGTTCGTCCAGAACGGGAGGAGGATGACCGGGAACATGCAGCCCGTCCCGACATAGAAGGCGAACTCCCCGATGTTCTGGATGAAGCCGGCGTATCGGGTGTAGACGTAGGCGGCCGCGAAGAGCACGCCGACGCTCGCCAGCGTCACCATGACGAACAGGAACAGCACGACGAACAGCGCGGGGTTCGGGAGCGCCGGTGGCCCACCCGCGGCGACGACCACGACGCCGTAGACGATCCCGCCGCCGACGAGTCCGATGACGATGTTCCATAGGATCCGTCCGAGCACGACGTAGAGGTAGGGGCTCGGCGACTGGATCGTCGGCTCCAGCGTGCCGAACACCCGGTCCTGACCGGTCGCCCAGCCGCTCCCGTAGAGCGTCTGGCCCCACATGCTCATCATGCCGGCCCCGAGGATCGCGTAGGTAAGGAAGTACGGGCCCGCCCCCCGGAACAGCTCGAACGACACCAGTCCGAAGATCACCGGGGCGATCATCGAGGGAACCAGCCACTGGGGGTCGGCCATGAACTGGAGGACCGCCAGCCGCAGCGATGCGACCGTCGTCCGGAGGCGCGAGACCTCCCCCGCGGCCAGGGCCATTAGCTCGCCTCCTCCTCCACGAGGTCCAGGTAGACGTCCTCGACGGAGGTCCGACGTTCGCGGATCGTGAGCTCGGGGTGCTCGCGGAGCGCCGCCTTCACGTGCTCGACGCCAGTGACGCCCGTCCGCATCCGGAGCGTGAGGCGGGTCCGGGGACCGTACTCCTCGCTCGCCACCTTCGAGACGCCGGGAAGGGCGCGGAGCGCGTCCACCTCCCGGTCCTCGAACCCGTAGGCCTCCGCCTCGATGGTCCGGTCCCCGCCGACACGGCTGCGCAGGCCGGGGATGGTGTCGTGCGCGACGACCCTCCCCCGCGAGAGGACCGCGAGCTCGGGGCAGAGCTCCTCCGCCTCGAACATGTAATGGGTCGTGAGCAGGATGGTCACCCCGTCCTGGATGAGCGAACGGACGAGCTTCCGGGTCTCCCGGGCGCTCTTGGGGTCCAGTCCGATCGTCGGCTCGTCCAGGAACAGGATCGCCGGGCGGTGTAGGATGCCCCGGGCGATGTGCAGCTTCTGCTTCATCCCCCGCGAGTACTCCTCGACCCGTCGGTCGGCCGCGCTCGATAGGTCGACCCGTTCCAGGACCTCGGTGATGCGGCGCTCGCGCTCACTGACGGGGATCCCATAGAGGTCGGCAAAGTACCGCAGATTCTCCCGGGCATTAATCCGGCTGTAGAGTCCTCTCTCCCCGCCCAGGACCAGACCGATCCGAGGACGAAGCCAGTCGGTCTCCCTGGTGACATCATGCCCGAGGACCTGAGCCGTCCCGGAGGTCGGCAGGAGGAGCGTCGAGAGGATCTTCACCAACGTGGTCTTCCCGGCCCCGTTCGGCCCGAGAAGGCCGAAGATCGAGCCCGCGCGAACCCGGAGGTTCACCCCCTTCAGGGCCTCCGTCCGCACGACCTCCCGGAAGAGGAACCCTTTCCGGGATTCGAACACCCGGACCAGGTCGCGGACTTCGATGGCTGCGTCGTCGCTCATGGGAGGCCGCCGCCACCCCTTGGCCGGTATAAGTATTTGGACCGGCGACTGGAGGCCGCAACGACCCTTCCGAAAGCCGTTCCAAGCGGGAGAATTCCCGTTCGCGTGGGGGGCCCGCGGTTCCGGGGGCGCGCTCGCGAGGGTCGGCCTGCCCGAAACCCCTGTATCGTTATATCGCGGGTCTCTGTCGGTTCGCCGATGAGCAGCGGAGGGACCGTGACGGCCACTCCACCGGCCGCTGGGCCGGTCCAGTTGACGCTCACCCCGGCCGACCGGATGGAGGCCTACCGCACGATGTTGCTCTCCCGGGCGACGGACGACCGATGCATCTCGTTGCAGCGGCAAGGTAGGATCGGGTTCTACGTCCCAGCCTCGGGCCAGGAGGCTGCCCAGGTCGGGAGCGCCCGCGCCCTCGCGAAGGAGGACTGGGTATTCCCCGCCTATCGTGAGTTGGGGGTCGCGCTGACGCGGGGGGTGCCGCTCCCTCAATTGCTGGACCAGTTCATCGGGAACTCGGGCGACCTCTGTAAGGGCCGCCAGATGCCCAACCACTACGGATTCCGGGAGTACCGGTTCGTCACGGCCTCCAGCTCCATCGGGACCCAGATCACGCAGGCGGTCGGAGCGGCCCTCGCCGCACGCTACCGCAAGGAGCCCGTCGTCACGCTCACCTATTTCGGCGACGGGGCGACCAGCTCGAACGACTTCCACGCGGGGCTGAACTTCGCGGGCGTCTTCCACGCGCCGACGATCTTCTTCTGCCAGAACAACCAGTGGGCCATCTCCCTGCCCCGGGAGAAACAGACCCGCAGCGCGACCCTGGCCGAGAAGGCGCAGGCCTACGGGTTCCCGGGAGTCGTGGTCGACGGGACCGATGTCGACGCCGTCTACCAGGCGGTCGCGCTCGCTCGCCGCCGCGCCCTGCTGGGCCACGGTCCCACCCTGATCGAGGCGCAGGTCTACCGGTTCGGGCCCCACTCCACGTCCGACGACCCGCGTCGGTACCGGATGGACTCGGAAGTGGCGCAGTGGAAGGAGAACGACCCGATCAAGCGGCTCAAGGAGCGCCTGGTCGCCGACGGTCAGCTGGACGAACCACGGGACGGCCTGATGGTCGAGGCGGCGCGCGCGGAGGTCAACCGGGCCGTGGAGGTCGCGGAGAAGGTCGCCCCCGTGGAACCCGGCTCGTTCCTGGAGGACGTGTTCGCCCGCCCGACGGCGCAGCTCCTCGAGGAGCGGGCTGGCTTCGAGGCCCTCCTGCGGGAGGACGTGGTGCGTCCGTGAGCGAACTCACCCTCGTCCAGGCGGTCAACCGCGGGCTCCACGAGGCGATGCGGGCCGACCCGGACGTGCTCGTGCTGGGGGAGGACGTGGGGGTCAACGGAGGCGTCTTCCGGGCGACGGACGGTCTCCTGAAGGAGTTCGGCGAGAGCCGGGTGGTCGACACGCCGCTGTCCGAGACCGGGATCGTCGGCACCGCGATCGGTATGGCCCTCTACGGTCTCAAGCCCGTGGCCGAGATCCAGTTCCTGGACTTCATCTACCCGGCCTTCGACCAGATCGTGAGCGAGCTCGCCAAGTTCCGCTACCGCTCGGGGGGGCAGTACCCGTGCCACGTGGTGATCCGGTCTCCCTACGGCGGCGGCATCCGAGGCGGTCTCTACCACTCGCAGAGCACCGAGGCCTACTTCTGCCACACGGCCGGACTCAAGGTTGTCATCCCGTCCACGCCGGCCGATGCGAAGGGACTGCTCCTCACCGCCATCCAGGACGAGGACCCGGTGATGTTCCTCGAGCCCAAGCGCATCTACCGTTCGGTGACCGGCGAGGTCCCCGACGGGGACGTGCGGGTGCCCTTCGGCAAGGCCCGTCGAGTGCGAGAGGGGAGCGACGTTTCCCTGATCGCCTACGGCGCGATGGTACCTGTCG
>JASHTC010000052.1 GCA_030040755.1 Thermoplasmata archaeon
CCGATCTCCTCGGAGACGAGGTCCCAGTCGACCCCCTCCTCGTCCAACACTTTCAGGATCTCGGCTTCGGAAAGGCGGTCGATCTCCTCCGTGGGGCTCCCGGTCGCTCCCATGGCGACCACGTCGCCCCGGTGCGGCGAGCTCGCGAGGTCCCGGAACACTCGGTGGACCGCGACGCTCACCCGGTAGAGGATGTCGAGGTCGCCCCGGGTCGACTCCTTCACGGGTCCCCGGACGGGTGGGGCATTAATGACGCCTTCTTCGCCGGTGGGCCGGGCCGGCTCCGGCATGACGTTATCTGGGTCGGCCGTTCGCCCCGACGATGGAGCTCCAATTCCTCGGAGGGGCCTCCGAGATCGGCTCCCTGGGCCTGGTCATCCGGGACCAAGGCCGCACCCTGCTATGCGACTACGGGATGACCCCGACGGACCCTCCGTCCTACCCGCGCCCGGCGCCGACGAACCTCGACATCGCCGTCCTCTCGCACGCCCATCTCGACCACTCGGGGATGACCCCGATCCTCTCGCGCCTCCCGAAGGCCCGCCTGGTCGCGACCCCGGTGACGCTCGCGGTCGCGGACCTCCTCACGCGGGATGCGCTCAAGGTCGCGCGCCTGAACGGCTACCTGGCGCCGTACACGACCAATGACATCCACTCGCTCCATGCGCAGGCCACGGCCGTCGACCGCCACGCGACCTTCCGCCACCGCGGGATCGAGATCGAGTTCTCCCCGGCCGGTCACATTCCCGGGGCCGCGATGATGCTCTACCGCGGGGAGAAGGATGTCCTCTTCACGGGAGACCTCCAGACGCACGCGACCCACCTGGTCGGGGGGGCCGAGCCGCTCGAGTGCGACGTGCTCGTGATGGAGTCGACCTACGCCGGCCGGGAGCACCCGGACCGGAAGGAGACGGAGCGCCGGTTCCGCGACAAGGTCGCCGAGACCGTCGAGCGGGGGGGGAAGGTGATCGTGCCCGCGTTCGCGGTCGGCCGAGCCCAGGAGGTGCTGATGGCGCTCGCCTCCGCGGGGTTCGAGACGTACCTGGACGGCATGGCCCGGGCCGTCAACCGGATCTACCTCAGCGCCCCGGAGTATCTCGCCGACGCGCGGCGGTTCCGCCGCGCGCTCGAAGGGGTCACGATCGTCGAGCATCCGGGCGACCGGAAGAAAGCACTGCGCGAGGCCGAGGTGATCGTCACCACGGGGGGGATGCTCGATGGGGGTCCGGTGCTGTACTACATCGGGGAACTGTACCACGATGCGAACTCGTCGATCCTCCTGACGGGCTACCAGGTAGAGGGGTCGAACGGGCGCCAGCTCCTCGACACGGGGACGCTGACGATCGACGACACGGTCATCCGGCCGGAATGCGAGCTCGAGAAGTACGACTTCTCGGCGCACGCCGCCCACTCCGACCTCGTGCGGTTCGCCGAGGCCACGCGGGCCGAGACGGTGGTCCTGATGCACGGGGACCGCCGCGAGGCATTGCGCGACGCGCTGAGCCCGAGCGCGAAGATCCTGCTCCCCGGCAACGGGCCGACGTTCTCCCTCTGAGCGACTGCGGGCAAGGGACCTACTCCCGCCGGGCGCGCCCGCTCCTCTTGGGCGGCCGCGCGGGCAGGTCCTCGACCTCGGGCGCGGCCTCGACCAGCGCCTCCTCCATCGGGGGGAGCTCCCCCTTCGGCCGCACCAGCTCCCGCAACCGTCGCTGGAGCTCGGGCACGCCCTCCCCGGTCAGCGCGGAGACCTGCAGGCGGTCGGTGGGCCGACGCAGGAGGTCGCACTTGGTCTCCACCGGGAGGATGGGAAGCTCCGGTAGCTCGGCCCGCCAGCGTTCGAGCAGCCGCTCCTGCTCCTCGATGGAGTGGCCGCCGGTCCCCGTGGGGTCGAGCAGGAAGAGGACGACCGTCGCGGCCCGGCGGACGGCGGCCTCCGCCTCGGCCTCCGCCGGATTCGCGTGCCGCACGCGTCCGAGCACGCCGGGGGTGTCGAGCACCTGCAGGCGGTCGAACCCCAGGTCCGCGTGGCCGAGCGCGATCGAGAGGGTGGTGAACGGGTACTCCGCGACCTTCGGATGGGCGCTGGAGAGCCGGCCGACCAGAGAGGATTTCCCGACGTTCGGGAAGCCGGCGACGACCAAGGTCGGCAGCCCGGGGTTGACCTGGGGCCGTTCCGCCAGGAACCGCTCGACCTCGCGGAGCCGGGCGAGGTCCGGGTCCACCTCCCGGACGAAGCTCGACAGGCGGCCGTAGTAGGCGCGGACCGCGTCCCCGATCATCTCCGGGCCGTGGAGCCGGCGGGCCCCCCGCTCGGCGTCCCGCTGCAGGCCCCGGATCCGCTCCTCCGCGCGTCGCACGCGGGTCAGCGATCGCTCGACGGAGCCCGCGCCGTACCGTTCCGCGACCAGGGCTCGCTCGAACGGGGTGAGGGGAGGGTGGAGGAACCGTCGGGTTTCGAGGCGCAGGTGCCGGACGACGGTCGCTCCGGCCCGCACGATCTTCAGCTCCGCCCGGCGGCGGTCCCGCTCCGGCTTCGAATCCCCGTGGGGCGTGGCGAGCGAGGCACGGTGGAACGCCAGGTCGAGGATTCCCACGGACGGCGGGGCCGCCGGGGCCGTCGGCCGATGCCGTCGCCGCGAGGGCCCTTGGGGGGTCATGAGCCGTTCGGCGGGCCCCGAGCCCCGACCGCCGAATACCTTTGCGTGAGGCCCCGGCCCGCCGCGGGCCCCCTAGGATTTATGGTTCGGACCGCTCGCCCCCGCCGGGGATAATCTTGCCTCGATGGATACCGGACGAGCCGGGGGAAGAGCAGGCCCTGCTCGATGCGCTGGGCATTCCGTCCGTGGATGCCCTGTTCGCGGATGTGCCGAAGAAGGCCCGGATCGGCCGGATGGGGATCGCCGCCGGGCTCGAGGAGGGCGAGGTGGTCGCCCAGGTCGACCAGATCCTGGAGCGGAACCGCCCCCTTTCCAAGTTCTCGAGCTTCCTCGGGGGACGCATCTCGACGCGGTACAGCCCGGCCGCCGTCGACTCGATCCTCTCTCGGAGCGAGTTCTTCACCTCGTACACCCCGTATCAGGCCGAAGCCAGCCAGGGGACGCTCCGGGCCCTGTTCGAATTCCAGAGCCTCTGGGTGGAGCTGACGGGGCTGGACGTCGCGAACGCCTCGCTCTACGATGGAGCGACCGCCGCGGGGGAAGCGCTCCTCCTGTGCCGGCGGGTCCACGAGGGAAAGCGGTTCCTCCTACCGGCGAGCCTTCCGTGGGAGGAGAAGAGCGTCCTGTCGAACTACGCGGGCGGCGCGGGCCTCACCCTGGACGAGGTCCCGTACGACCCCCGGACCGGGCGCCTCGACCTCGACTACGTCCGGCGCGCCATGGCCGGCCACGACGTCTTCGGCCTCCTCGCGGACGTCCCGAACGGCTTCGGGGTCGTGGACGAGGGCCTCTGGGAGCTCAAGTCGATCCTCCGGGACGTCCCCCTCGTGGTCTCGGCCGACCCGCTCGCTCTGACCGTCCTCGACCCCCCCGGGTCGTACGGGGCCGACGTCGTGGTCGGCGAGGGCCAGGGGTTCGGGATCCCCCCTTCGTACGGGGGACCCCTGCTGGGACTGTTCGCGTGCAAGCGGGAGCACCTGCGGTCCGCCCCGGGGCGGATCGTCGGGGCAACGGTCGATGCGGAGAACCGGCCGGCCTTCGCCCTCACGATCCAGACGCGGGAGCAGCACATCCGGCGCTCCCACGCGACCTCGAACATCTGCACCAACCAGTCCCTGATGGCTCTGGCCTTCGTGGTCTATGCGACCCTGGTCGGTCCGCGCGGGCTCGCCCGCCTGCAGACCTCGCTCGCGGAGAAGGCGCGCACCCTGGCGAGTGCGCTCGGCGACGTGCCCGGCATCCAGTCCCCCCGCTTCGAGGCTCCGTACCTCGGCGAGTTCACGATCGAGCTCGCGCACGGGACCGTCTCCGACTTCCTCGACCGCCTGCGCCGCCGCAAGGTCCTTGGAGGGGTGCCGCTGGCCGACCCCCGACCCGGCGCGCCCGCCGCGCCCGCCCGGCTCCTGGTCGCCGCGACGGACGTAACGGGGGAGAAGGAGTTCCTGAAGTACGCGAAGGCGGCGCGCGCGGCGATGGCTGCCGCGGGGGGTGCCGCATGACGTTTCACCAGGCCCGGTGGGAGGAGCCCAACGTCTGGGACCTCGCCCCGGTCCACGTGCCCGAGCCGGTGCCCGCCGTTCCCGGCCTCCCCGACCGGCTCCGCCGCCGGACCCCGGTGCGGTGGCCGGAGCTCTCGGAGCTCGAGGTCGTCCGCCATTACTCCCGCCTCTCCCAGATGAACTTCGGGATCGACACGGCCGCCTATCCGCTCGGCTCCTGCACGATGAAGTACAACCCGAAGGTCTGCGAGCTCCTCGCCCGACGCCCGGGAGCGGCCGAGCTGCACCCGGCGCAACCCGAAGCGACGGTCCAGGGCGCCCTCGAACTGTTCTGGCGCCTCGAGCGGCTCCTCTGCAAGGTCACCGGGTTCCATGAGGTGTCGCTGCAGCCGGCCGCCGGCGCCCACGGCGAGTGGGCCGCGCTGATGATGGTCCGGGCCTACTTCCGGGACCAGGGGACGATCGGGCAGCGCACGGAGGTGCTGCTCCCCGACACGGCCCACGGGACCAACCCGGCCTCCGCGGCCATGGCCGGGTTCACGACCCGGGAGATCGCGTCGAAGCACGGGTGCGTCGACCTCGACGCGCTGCGGGCGGCGGTCTCCGACCGGACGGCCTGCTTCATGCTGACCAACCCGAACACGGCCGGCCTCTTTGAGTCGGACATCCTCGAGATCGCCGAGACCGTCCACACGGCCGGGGGCATGCTCTACTACGACGGAGCGAACCTCAACGCGATCCTCGGGGT
>JASHTC010000053.1 GCA_030040755.1 Thermoplasmata archaeon
CGAGGACCTCGAGCGGGCGGCCGCGGACGTGCGTCGCCTGGCGGCGGAGCGGGAGAGCGCGGACGACTCCCTGCGTCGGGGGGACGAGGCGCTCGTCCGGGTGCGCCAACGCTCGACGGACGCGGAGCGGACGCTCCAGGGGCTCGACTCCGTGCGGAGCCGCCTCGCCGACCTCGCTCGGGACGCCGCGCAGGAGCGGCACCGACTCGGCGAGGCGGAGCAGCGGGCAACGACCCGGGCGAAGGAAGGCGAGCGAACCCGAACGGAGCTCCGAGAGCTCTCCGAGCTCGTGGCAGAGCAGCCCCCGCGAGAGGCCGGCCTGGCCGAGGCGGAGCGGTCGTTGGCCTCCCGAAGGGCCGAGGTCGAGCAGCGGTCGATCGCGGAAGTGCAACGGGCCGGGGCGCAGACCCTTCAGCTCACCCGGGAGGCGGAGCGTACGAGGTACGCGCGGGACGTCGAGCGACTGCGCGCGGAGGTCGAGCGGAAGGGCGCGGTCCTCGCCGCGGTCGACGCCGACGGCACCGTCGAGCCGGCCCCACCACTCCCTCTCCGCTCGACCGCCGAGATCGACGCCGACCTCGCCGAGGCTCGACGGGCCGAGCAGGCGGCGGCCGAGTCGGTCGCGCTCGCCCGCCGGAACCTTCTCGAGCTCGAGGATCTGGTCCGCGGGGGGGTGTGCCCCCGATGCCATCAGGCGGTCCACCCCGCCGACTTCGCGTCGCATGCCGCGGAAGGACAGGCCCTTCTGACCGGGGCGACGGAGGGAGCGGAGAGGGCCCGAGCGACCCGCGAGCGGTGCGAGGCCGTCCGTCGGGAGCACGAGACCTACGAGCACGCGCGGCTGGCCTGGGAGGCTCGGCGGCAGCGGCGGTCGGACCTCGAGGCCGCGGTCCGGGAGGACCGCGAGGACCTGGACCGCGCGGAGGTCCACCTGAAGCGGGCGACGGAGTCCGCCGCGGAGGCGGACCGCGAGGTGCGGGCGTGGACCGGACCGGCCGAGGGTCTCGCGTCGGCGCGCGAGGAGCTCGCCGGGGCCGAGCAGCGGGTGGAGGCCGCGCGGGGGGCGCTGGATGCCGCCCGTCGGGCCCGAGAGCGACGGCACTCCCTCGAGGAGCGACTCGCCTCCCTCCGCGGGGAGGAGGAGCGGGCGGCCCGCGAGGTCGAGGAGCTGGTCCGTCGACGCACGGAGCGCGACCGAGAGGTGGTCGGACTGACGGATCGCCTCTCGGGCGAGGCCGAGGCCCGCCAGGAGGCACGGGCGGCGAAGAGCGCCCTCGCCACGCAGGAGGCCGAGCGGCACCGGCTCTCGGAGGAGCGGGGCCGGCTGGACGGGCTGTGGCAGGGCGCGCTCAAGGACCAGCGGCGCGCGGAGGCCGCCCGGGCGGAGCGGAACCGGTTGCTCCACGAGGCGGAGACCGTGGACTCGAAGGCGCGGTGGCTCTCGACGGCCTTCCACGATGCCGTCCTGACGATGGAGAAGCGCGTTCTCGAGCACGCCCAGGCCGAGTTCGAGCGCACCTTCCGTCGGTACTTCGCAGCCCTCATGGACGACCCGGACCTGGTGGCGGTGACCGGCTCCACGTTCTCTCCCGCGGCGGAGATCCGGGGCGTGGAGACCCCGGCCGAGGCGCTGAGCGGGGGCGAACGAACGAGCCTGGCCCTGGCCTACCGGCTCGCGCTGTCGAACGTGGTTCGGTCGCTCGGGGGCCTCCGGTTCGATGCGCTCCTCCTGGACGAGCCGACCGATGGGTTCTCCCCCGAGCAGGTCCAGAGCATGGGCCAGCTGCTGGAGGAGTTGCGTCTCCCGCAGGTGGTCCTGGTCTCCCACGAGCGAGAGCTCGAAGGCGTGGCGGACCGCGTCGTCCTGGTCGAGAAGGAGAACGGGGTCTCCGTCCTGCGGGACCGCCGGGCCCCCGCGGACCTCGAGACGCCCACCGGCGACCCGGCTACGTGAGCAGGCCCTGGAACGTAGCGGCGTCCCACAGTGGGTGGGCGGCGACCTCGAGGTTCTCCGCGAGGTGCTCGGCGCGCTTCTGCCCGACCAGGGGACCGATCGTCCCGGGCGCGGAGCGGGCGAACTGGAGCGCGGTCTGCGCCGGGGTGAGTCCCCCGCGGCGCGGCCCGTGCTGGGCCAACTGCCCCTGGAGCAACGGCACGCTGGTGAAGACCCCGAGACCGAGGCGCCGGGCCGCCTCGAAGACCGACAGGCGTTCCCCGCCGACCCGCTGGGTGCGGGCCGCCGCTCCCTCCGGCATCGCCAGATTGAACGGGAACTGGACGTACCGGAGCCCGTGGTCGTCTCCCCCCACCGCCTCGGCGACACGCACGGCGCGCTCGAGGTCGAAGTGGGCGGGCGCGTCCGGCGAGCTGCGGAGGCAATCCCAGGTGGCGAGCCCGTAGCTCTGGATCTCCCCCGCGGAGCGGAGGGACTCCAGGACCGCGAAGGCGTGCTCCAGGCGCGCCTCGAACTCCGCCGGGCCCACGACCGGGAGCTGGGCGTCCGCGACGTTGTGCAAATAGACCAGGTCGATCGACGCGAGGCCCAGGTTCCGCCGGCTCCGCGCCACCTGGTCGCGGAGGTAGCTCGGGCTCATGGCGTTGGACCCGTCGACGATGTCCGCCGGGTCGAGGATCCCCGGCCCCACCAGCTCCTCTTGGACCCAGCGTTGGGGGGGTACGCCGCCCTCGGCGTCGGGAGCCAGGTAGCCGACCTTGGTCGCGATGAACAGTTCGTCCCGAGCGACGTCCCCCCGTTCTACGAGACGGTGTACGGCGCGGCCCACGCTTCGCTCCGCGCGCTGGAGCCGGTAGTTGATGGCCGTGTCCAGGACGTTCACCCGGCCGCTGGAGAGCGAGATCGCTACCGCGTGCTCGACCGCCCGGTCGGTGGCCGCGTCGGCGGGTCCCAGGTAGGTCCCAAGCCCGAGGGAGGAGAGGGTCAGTCGCCCCGGCGCCGGGCGGAAGTGGGCGGCGGGGAGGTGTCGTGCCGTGACGGTACGGCGCGCGAACCGCTCGCTCCCGGGGGGGGTAGCATGGCCCTCGAGCAGGTCCATGTCCGAGAGGGGCACCGCGCCTCAAAAGGGGGCCCCCCGAGGGAGGGGCTCGCTACTGTCTAAAGCCGGAGATGGCTCGGGGTCCCGGATGCCCCGCCGGAAGTACGGACGGCTGCGCAAGCCGATCCCCCCGCTCGCACGGGAGAAGTGCCGGTTCTGCCGCCTGGGCCGTCCCTGCCCGCTGCATCCGCGAGCATCGCGGGCCCCGTAGGGAGCCCGCCGCGCTAGGGCGCGCCCTTCCGGCCCGCGAGGAGGAGGGGCGTGGCGACGCGTTCGTGGAACCGGTCCGCCACGTGCTCCACCCGCTCGACCACCCGCGGGGCGAGGTGGCCCCGGGCCTTGCCGAGCGCCGCTTCGAGGCCGAACCGCGCCTGCTGCCAGCGGTACATGCTCTCGGGGTAGGCGGCCTCGTAGAGCAGGCGCTCTCCCCCGTGCCCCGGGCGGGCCCGGCGCCGCCCGAGGAGCCGGTCCTTCACCGCTTCGTGGAAGCGGGTCCCCGGGAACGGCACCGCGATCGAGACGGAGTACTCCTCGGGGGAGAACTTGCGGAACAGCTGGAGCGTGGCCTCGACGTCCTCGAGGGTCTCCCCCGGATAGCCGAGCATGAGGAACCAGAACTGGCGGATCCCTTCCGCGCGCAGGGCCGCGGCCGTCCGCTCGACCTGCGCTAGGCGCGTGCCGCGGTTCATCAGGTCGAGCATCTTCTGGGAGCCCGATTCCACGCCGACGTACACCCGCGCCAGCCCGGC
>JASHTC010000008.1 GCA_030040755.1 Thermoplasmata archaeon
TCGCCCGGATGCGTCGCGCGCTCGGCCGCCGCCCCGTCCGGGTCGAGTCGACCGGCTACGCGGTCCACCTGATGCAGGCCGGGGTGGGGAAGCTTCCCACGCTGGAGCTCGCGCTCCGTCGCATCGGAGTGTCGATCTCGGAGGCGGTCGTCCTGGGCGACGGAGACAACGACGAAGCGATGCTGCGTGCCTCGGGCTACGGGGTCAGCTTCCCTTCCGCGAGCCGGCGCGCCCGCGCGGCGGCCCGGTACGTCTCTCGGGCGACGTATGCCCGCGGCTTCGTCGAAGGCCTTAAGGCGAGCGGGGTTCTCGGTTGACCGGGTCTCCTCGGGAGCGACCCGCGATGTTCGTCGGGCAGTGCGCGCGATGCGGAATCCCGGCCACCCTGGGCTGCACCATTTGCGGCCGCACCTTCTGCCGGGGGTGTCTGGACGCGGACGAGCGGCTCTGCGCCGACTGCGTGAGCATGCAGCGGCATGCGAAGAGCCCGGTCGAGGCGCGGGCCCCTCCGTCCCGGCGCGTGCACCGGCCGCCGGCGTCGCCCCGCCGGGTCTGAACTAGTACTCCACCCCGGGAAGGACGAACTTCCCGCGGGGGGTCGCGCCGGCCAGCACCATCAGCGCCAGGCCCAGCGCGCCGGAGACGAGCCCCAGCCCGAACACCGCCCACGCGTAGGCGCCCATCGTCCCCTCGAAGTGGACCCCCCAGAAGGTGAACGCTCCGCTGCGGGCCATCCAGTGAAGCGCCAGGTTCAGCGCTACGCCCAGGCCCCAGCCGAGCGCGAGGAGGACGCCACCGGCCACGAGGTAACCGATCCGCTCGTCTCCCCCGGTCGGTTCGGGGGGCGTCGCGGGGGTCTCCTGCAGGTCGGTCACGCAGCGGCGACCGCGGCGGCCGATTAAGGCGTTTCGGCGCCGTCCGCTCGACCGAAACACGGTTGAAGCGTCGCCGGAGTCGAGGTCCATGGGCTGGCCGCCGGCGAATCCGCCCGACCGACGGCAGTTGGCCCCGCCCGCCCCGGAGCATCATCGGTACAGCCCGAATCGGCTGAGCCCGGTGGGTCCGGAGGGACCCCCCGCTGGGCCCGGGGCGAGCCGACGGTTCACGACGCCCGGAGGCGCTGAGGTGCGTGCCCGGACCCGGTCGGTGCTCCGCAGGTTCGGGTTCGACATCGTCCAGGACGACGACCGGGCGCTCGTCGCGGAGCGGAACGTTCTGGCCGATTTCGCGGCCACGCATCGGGCGGACCGTCCCGTCTGGGCGGTCATCGGAGGGGGCGTCCTGCTCCTCGCGGCCGGCCTAGCGTGGACCGCCGGACGGGTCGGCAGCGCGTCGAGCGCGAGCCTGGCCCCGCCCGTGGGACTGGCCGTGCTGGGTGCCCTCCTGACCGCCCTTCCGATGCGCGCCTTCGCGAACGGGTGGTACTGGAGCGACCTCGCGGCCGTCTTCGCGGCCGGCCCGGCCGTCGGGCAGAGCCCCCGGAGGGAAACCGCCCCCTCCGGCGCCTCGGAGTCCACCGTGGTGGTCCTGGGGCGGGGCCTCACCCACGACTGGGAAAGGAGGAGGGGGGGCGGCCGTACGGTCGTGACCGTCGCGCCCGACCCGAGCATCGACGACGTGGGGGGGGCCATCGAGGAGGCGATCCGGGCACCGGTTCGGCCTCCCCCGTGACGGGGCTCCCGGACGGCCCGGCGGGTCGTTCAGCCGAACCCCGTGATCGCCTTGGGGTCCCGCGGCCCGCCGGGGCGGAGCGGGGGTTTTCGCAACTCCTTCGGGCACTCGACCAGCCGCACCAGCGGGGCGGACTGGACGATGTAGGCGGGCAGGCCGGTGTTCGGGTCGTTGCCCGCGCGCAGGATGTTCATGATCTCGAGACGGACCTCGACCACCGAGCCGTCCTTCAGCTTGAGCCGGACCTTCCCGTCGCCCTCCAGCGTCGTGTAGTCGACGATCTCGGCGTTCGCGAGGTCGGGCGGGGGCCCTCCCGGGCCGCCGATCATCGCGCGCCCCGGGCCGCAAGGCGCGTCTTGAGGAGCGCGCGCGGGTCCTCGCCGTCGACCGTGAGGCCCAACGAGACGCACGTGCCGATCACCTGGTTGGCCCGCTCCTCGTCCGTGCGGCCCTCGAGGTCCTCGCCCTTCGCCTCGGCGATGCGCCGGACCGCGGCGATCGAGACGTCCCCGATGACCTCGGTCTTGGGCTTCCCCGACCCCTTCTCTTTCTTGGCCTCCTTGAGCAGGAGGGCCGCGACCGGGGGCCGGCCGACGACCAGCGTGAAGGCCCGCGTGTTCGGGTCGACGCGGATCACGACCGGCACGCGCATCCCGCTGAACTGCTTGGTCTCCTCGTTGATCTTGGCGACGACCTGACCGACGTTCACGCCGAGCGGACCGAGCGCCGAGCCGAGCGTCGCACCGGCCGCCGCCTTCCCTCCCTCGACGAGGACGCTCACCTCAACTGCCACTCTTCGACCCTCCCCGCTCCAGCATGCGCACGTGGTCCCCGCGGACGGTCACCGGGATCGGCACGACCGCCTCGATGAGCTCCACGGTGATCTCCTCCTTGGCCTGGTCGATCTTCTTCACGCGGGCCTTCTCGCCCTTGAACGGCCCGCTGATGAGCTCGACGATCGCGCCCTCGACGAACCCTTCGACCGTGATCTTCGGGACGAGCAGCGGCTCGACCTCCTTGAGGGTCGTCTCCCCCTCGACCAGGCCGCGGGCCTTGCGGATCCCCTTGAGCATCTCGCGGACCCCCTCGAAGCTCATCCCCTCCGCGAACACGTACCCCCGCAGGGAGCTCGGTACGAGCAGTGCGAAGACGACGTCCGGCTTCTCTTCCGTCCGCGCCAGCAGGGTGTCGGCGACCTCGCGCTCGTAGCCGCGCGACGTCTTGATCGCCAGCACCGCCTGGCGGGCGACGCACGCGAGCGTCAGCCGGACCGGGGCCCCCGAGTCGTCGAGGTCCGCCGAGAGACGCACCTCGACCCGGTCGCCGTAGCGGACCCCGACGGGCGCCGTCACCTCGAAGGAGAGGGCCATGGGCGCATTGGGGTCGAGCAGGACGGAGGCCGGCTCCTTGCGGGCGAACAGCTCGACCATGCCGCGCTTGCCCGGGGGGGTCCAACGGACCGGCCACTCGGCGCCCTCGTCCGGGTAGGCGGACGTGTAGCCGACCTCGACCGTCAGCTGCACGGTCGCCGGGCCCGGCGCCTTGCTCGCGAGCACCGCCGAGAGCGTGGTGACCATTCCGGCCGTGACGTTGCGGACGGTGTCGTCGGCGGCTTGGAGCGTCAGGAGCGACTTCGTGTCGGGGCGCGGCGAGGGGGCCGCCGGGGCCCGCTCCGCGGCCGGCATCAGGATCGACGGCTCGGAGGCCTCGGGCTTCTTCTCCGCCGGAGCGGCGGGGGTGCCCGAGAGCAGCCCGATGTCGTCCTCGTTGATCTTACCCGCCATGAGTTCCCCGGGGCCTTAGAGGGTCGAGAAGAAGTTGCTCCACAGCCACGGACCGACCTGGTTGAAGAAGATGTAGAGCGCAAAGCCCGTCATGCCGATCAGCACCGCGCCGATGAACGTCACCTGGAGGACCCGGACGTACTCCTCCTGGGTCGGCCGACGGGCCATCCGCAGGATGCGTCCGTACTTTCCGTGGCCGAAGGTGCGCAGGCGCCCGTCGAACTCGTCCTGAGCCCGGCGCGCGCGGTCGAGGAATGCCATGAGATCCCTAGTGCACGACGTCCAGCTCGGGACCCGACTTACGGCTTTGCCCCGACGGGGTCGGCGACCCCCCGAAAATCTGCGGGGATTTAACTCCGGTCACCACGAGCATCACCCGGATCGTGCTCTGCATCGTCGGGTCGACCGCCGCCCCCCAGATGATCCGGGCCGTGGGGCTGATGGTCTTCTGGACGACCTCGGCGGCCTTCTGGGCCTCGCTGACGGTCATGTCGGGGCCTCCGGTGACGTTGATGAGCGCCCCCGAGGCGCCCGCGATGTCCACGTGGAGGAGCGGAGAGTTGATCGCCTCCAGCACGGCGTCCTCCGCCCGGTTCTCGCTCTCGGACTCGCCGATCCCGATGAGGGCGACCCCGCCGCCCTTCATGATCGTGCGGAGGTCGTTGAAGTCGAGGTTGACGAGGCCGGGGCGGGTGATGATCTCCGTGATCCCGCGGATCGCGCGGGCGAGCACCGAGTCCGCGACCTTGAACGCGGTCTGGATGGGGAGCCGGGGGACGAGCTCGAGGAGGCGGTCGTTCGGGATCGTGATGACCGTGTCGATCGTCGCGCGGAGCTTCTCGAGTCCCCACATCGCGTTCTCGGCGCGCACGAGGCCCTCCGACGCGAACGGGAGCGTGCAGACCGCGATCGTCAGCGGGTTCCCGCCGTTCGCGTCCTTGGCGCACTGCGAGACGACCCCCGCCGAGCCCGTGCCGGTCCCGCCACCGAGCCCGAGGGTGATGAAGACCATGTCCGAGTTGGAGAGCGCCTTCTTGATCTCATCCTCCGCCTCGTGGGCCGCCTGCTCCCCGACCTGGGGGAGCGCCCCCGCGCCGAGCCCGCGCGTCAGGCGGCGGCCGAGCAGGATCTTCCGCGGCGCGTGGATGGCCAGCAGATGCTGGGCGTCCGTGTTGCAGGCGACCAGGTCGACGCCCGAGATCCCCTCCTCGGCGAGCCGGTTGATGGTGTTGCAGCCCCCGCCCCCGCATCCCACGACCTTGATGTTCGTCTTGAGCGAGGCCAGCACGGCCTCCAGCTCGGCATCGTCGTTGGTCGGCGGAGGGGGCTCCGGGCCCCGCCGGGTCTCCCCGGGGAGGTGGGCCAGGATCTCTTGCGCCAGCGGTCGCATCACAGGTCGCTCCGGCGGGAGGAGCAGGGAACCCATTATAAAGCGTTGGTCGCGAATCGGGGGCCGTGGAGTACTCCGAGTGGGCCCCCGTCTACCGACGGATCGGCGCGGAGCTGGACCTCCCGTTCGCCCGGGAGGAGGCGGCGTTCGCCCGGCTGCGCGAGCTCCTTCCGCCCGCGGCCCGGGACCACCCCCTCGAGCGCGTGGCCCGTCGGCTCCAGGGCCGGGAGGTGGTGGTGGTCGGCCTCGCGCCGGACGCCGGACCCCCTCCGCTCTGGCGGTGGCCCGCGGGGGCCGGCCGCCTCGCCGTGGTCGCCGCGGACGGGGCGACGACGACCTGCCTCACCGCCGGCCTCGTCCCCGAGGTCGTCGTCACCGACCTGGACGGACCCGTGCCCGCCGAGCTCGCCGCCAACCAGCGGGGGAGCCTCGTGGTCGTGCACGCGCACGGGGACAACGGGGCGGCGGTCGCCGAGTGGGTCCCGCAGTTCCCGGGGGAGCTGGTCGGCTCTTGGGCGGGCCCCCCCCGCGACGGGATCATCGACGTCGGAGGGTTCACGGACGGGGACCGGGCGGCGTTCCTCGCCGAGCACGTCGGAGCCCGGCGCATCCTCCTCTGGGGATTCGACTTCGAGCGGGTCGTCGAGGACGACCCCCGCGCGGAGGCGCGCAAGCGCACCAAGCTCACCTGGGCCGGGCGCCTGCTCGCGCAACTGGCCGCCTCGGGTCGGGTCCCGCTGGTGACCTGGGAGCGGGACGGGACCCTCACGCCCTACCCGGCGGGGATCCACGGCGCGTCGACCAGGTAGACGACGTTCTGTCCGTCCTCGTAGACCGGGACGAACGGCAGCTCCCCGAGCCAGCCGATCGCGGCCGAGGAGAGGGGGACGGCGAGGACCGAGGGGTTGAGCGCGACCCCGTCATACATCACCGAGTCGACCGCGACCAGGTCGATCGGACGGAGCGTGTAGGGTGTCCCCGAGCTGCGTAACTCCGCGTAGGCCTGGCCCGCCTGAGCGGCCGTTCCCGTGAACAGCGTCGGCGTGGTCGTCCATGTGGCGGGATTTCCGTCCACCCCGAAGATCAGCGAGGAGAGACGATGGTCGGTCGCGACCGTCCAGGTCGGGGGGACCGCGATCCCCACCCACATCCAGAGCGCCGCGTCCCCGTGCGTGAGGCCCTCCTCGAACCCCCCGAGGTAGGCCTGCGGCGGGTAGACGATGGCGGCGTTGGCCGCGACCAGGACCACGACCCCGAGCGCGGCCGCGACCGCCGCCCGCCGTCCGGAGCGGCGGTCGATCCGGGCGATCAGCCGCGCGACGGCCACGGCGGCGAGCAGGCCGACCGGGATCAGGAGGTACTCCGCGTGCCGGGACGGGGGGATGGCCTCGACGAACCCCGCGAGCGAGCTCCCCAGCTCGGAGGCGAGGAGCGTCGCGACGGCGGAGAGGGCGAGGACCCCGAGCCAGGTCAGGGCGAACGGGCCGACCCGGGAGGTCGTGAGGAGGCGGCGGCTACCCGCGCACAGGACCGCGAGCAGCAGGACGGGCGCGAACCAGAGGATCGCCAGCGGGGCGGTCGTCTGCGTCGTCCCCGGCAGCGGGACCACGAGGAGGATCGCCACGCCCCCGAAGATCCCAACCGCCAAGAGGAGGGCGTCGCGGACCACGCTGCGGTCGGTCGGCAGACGGACCCACGCCCGCCGGGGGAGGTACCGCTGCCGCCGGACCCGGATCAGGACCCCCGCGACGACCACGGTGACGAGGCCCGCCGCCTCGAGCCCGGCGAACCCCACGAGCGAGCTGTGCGCGAGCCCCGGCAAGAGGACCTTCGAGACGAACGAGGTGGTCCCGTAGAACCA
>JASHTC010000054.1 GCA_030040755.1 Thermoplasmata archaeon
CGTGTAGGTGCCGTTGAGGCCGGAGACGGCGATCGAGCTCGTCGAGGAGCTGTATGTCACGCCGTTGACCGTCACGGTCCAGCTCGAGCCCGTGGTGAGCCCCGATTCCGTGAAGGTCAGGGTGTAGGTCGTCGGTGGGGTGACCGGAGTGAAGGTCACGGAGATGCCTTGCGCGGCGTTCGTGACCGTCACGCTCCCTCCCGCGGGGGTCAGGTAGCCGGTGACCGCACCGACCGTGTAGGTGTACGAGCCGGCCGGCTCGTCGAACACGATGGTCGGGCCCGTCGAGCTTTCGGGGACGCCGCCCAGAGTCACGGTCCAGCTCGTGCCCGACGTGAGACCGGACTCCGTGAACGTCACGGCGTACGTCGGGATCGCCGTGAACGCGACGTCGACCGACGCGCCGCTGCTCGTCACCGTGACGGACCCGCTCGGCGTGGTGGTCGAGTAGCCTGCCGCGCTGACCGACCAGTCGTACGTGCCGACGACCGTGGTAAACTCGATCGTCGAGCCCGCGCCCGTGAGCGTCACGCCGTTGAGCGTCGCGCTCCACGGGGCGCCGGAAGCGAGCCCGGTCTCCGAGAACGTGACCGACTCGGCGAGGGCGGAGAAGCTGATGCGGACGGTCTGGTTGGTCCCGACGTCGCTGACCACGCCGGCGTTCGGGGTGGCGGCGTATCCGGCAGCGTCAACGGTGTAGTACAGGAGGGGGCCGCTCAGCGACCAGTCGGGGATGATGATCAGCGGCACGGTCGCCGTGAAGTCGACGCCGTCCAGCGTCACGGTCCACGGCGTCCCCACCGGCAGCCCGGTCGCTAGGAACAGGAGCCAGTTGGTGATGAAGACCGACTCGGGGGTGGCGTCCTCGACGGAGGGCGACGTGCTGATGACGTATGGCCCGCTGGTCCAGTCGGACCAGTAGTTATCGGCCACGGTGATGGTCGTCGCCGCGCTCGCGGAGACGAACGCCTGGACGTGCGCCGAGCTGTAGACTCCGTCGGTGGAGGCGCCGTTGTTCGCCACGAAGTTGTCGCCCTCGACGAAGTCGAAGGCGCCCCCGTTCACCCAGACCCCGTAGCTGCTCGACCCCTCGATGGTGTCGAGCACGGCGGCGAAGCCGCCGGTATCGTTCGCCCAGATGCCGATCTGGTTCCCGTACAGGAAGTTGTAGACCGAGACCGCGGCGTCGGAGACGTTGAGGACGAGCCCGATCACTCCGTTCCACTCGGCGAGGAACGACACGAGGAGGTCGGTCGAGTCGTTCGCCACGACGCCGTAGTTGTAGTTCAGGACCGAGCCGTTGTAGAACGAGTCGTTGCCGTCGTCCAGCGAGTAGATGGCCGCGGTCGGCACGTCGAGGCCCTCGTAGGCGCTGGGCCAGTAGTTCGTCGAGAGCGCCGTCTCGGAGGCGTTGTAGTTGGTGACGTTCGACCAGTCGTTGTCGAAGGAGAACACGCCGAGTCCGCCGGAGGTGACGGTGACGTTCTCGGACGTCACGTTGAAGTCGTCGTAGGCGGACGTACCGATCGAGTCTCCCGAGACGTCGATGTCCTGGACCAGGGTATCCTCGGTCGCCGAGATGGATACGCCCACGCTCCCCGAGGCCGCCACCACGCCGGTGATGTTGACGAAGAGGGAGTCCGCGACGAAGAGCGCATAGTACGCCCCGTCGTACGCTCCCACGTCGGAGGCCTCGATGAACTCGCCGAACACCGGTCCAAATCCGGTCGCGTCGAGGCCGGTGACGACGAGCCCCTCGATCTCGAGGCCGATGAGGTCGTAGAGCTCCACCCCGGAGGAGTTCTGGATGTCGGTCGAGAACAGGTCGACGTCCTCCCCGTAGGCGATGTAGACGCCGTAGGCCGGCGTCGGGCTCGCGGAGATCGTGAGGTCGACGACCTCGAGGCCGAGCACCTCCTCGGCCTCGAACGCGATGGCGTTCGTGAAGACGGAGACCTCGTAGAACTCCGCGTCCAGCAGGTCGTAGATGTAGACGCCGAGGCTCCCGTTCGTCGCGGTGACGCCCGCGACAAAGACGTCCTCGCTGTACTGGAAGATCACCCCGTACGTCGGGACGAGCTCGATGTCGGTCCCGTTGGCCTCGACGTCGTAGACGGTGACGGCCACGGACTCATAGACCAGGACCGCATTCGCGCCGGTGCCGGCCGAGATGTTGTAGAGCCCGATGTCCGTGCTGTAGTAGACGTCGACCCCGAAGTTGTCCCCGAAGCTGAGGATGTTCGAGGCGTTCGACCCGGTCGTGTCCCAGAACTCGATCGCCTGGATCTGGTAGGCGCCCTCGTGCGTGAGGTAGTACAGGGTCATGTTCCCCGGGATGCTGACGTTCGAGACCTCGAAGACCCCGGTTCCGAAGTTGAAGTAGTACCCCTGGCTGTACTGGGGGAGGTTCCAGTCCCCCCGACCGTCGGTCGTGTAGCGGTCCGCGGAGGCGTTCTGCGTGAGGTTGTTCACGTAGACGTTGACGCTCAGGTTGTCTTCGGCGAAGAGGACGAAGCTCGGGAAGAGGTAGTCGTTCCCGAGTCGGAAGGGAGCGGCGAAGGTGGAGACCGTGTCGTTGATCCAGAGGTCCTCGCCGTTGTAGGCGACCCCGGAGGCGCCCGAGCTGCCGAATGCAGCCGCCTGGGCGTCGGTGCTCAGGTAGACCGGCGTGTTGAACACGGAGGCATCGGGGGCGAGCGCCTCGACGAACGAAACGTTCCCGGGCGTGCAGAAGCTGGTGTTCTCATACCCGTTCGCGAAGGCGGCGATGCAGTACGGGCCGCTCCCGGGAAGATAGGGGACCTTGGTCGTCCAGACCCCGTCGGAGGCTCCCGGCCAGTACGACCAGTTGTCGCCGCCCGCGAGGTAGTCGGTCACGTTCTCGACAAAGGCGAACCCGTACGTCGGCAGGCCGGTCATGGTAAGGGTGCTGACCGTCGACGAAGCCGCCGGCCCCCACACGCCGTCCGTGGTGTTCCAAAGACCGTAGAGCATCGACGGCCCCTGGGTGAGGTTCTCGGTGGTGCCGGAGTACGTCGCGGCGACGCCCTGGGAGGTCTCGCCGGTGTCCGCGCCGTAATCGTAGGCCGACGGGATGCTCTGGTAGGAGCCGCTGCTCGCGTTCCAGAACTGGAGCTGGGTCGTGGCGTTGATCTCGGAGATCAGCGCCTGGGAGCCGCCGCCGTTCCCGCCCAGGATGATCTCGGCGTCGTTGACCAGGTAGCCCGTCGGGTTGTAGTTGAACCCGTTCACCTGGAACTGCGGGGGGGTGAGGCTCGAGGCCACCCCGTTGAACTGGACGAAGTCGAAGGTCCCGCTCTCGGTGCCGCTGGCATTGGTGATCGTGAAATTGAAGAAGACGGTGTCGTTGCCGTCCAAGATGGTGATGTTGTTGTACAGCGTCAGCGTGAACGGGTACGTGACGGTGTACGTGGACCCGTAGGCGTAGTAGAAGCACGCCCCCGCCGGCTCGGTCCCGTTGGGGCCGTGCGCAAAGATGGTCCCGGGCTCAAGGCAGGCCGCCTCGCTGGAGAAGTTCCAGACGTTGTCCTCGAATTCCAGCGTGGTCCCGTTGAAGTGGACCACGTTCTGGATCCAGAAGGTGCCGTTGGTCGCCCCCGGGTAGGAGACGTTGTCGGTCACCGTGTTGAGCTGGAAGGTCATCCAGTCCGGAGTGGCCTCCCAGGCCGAGTAGCCCGGGTTGTAGTCCGCGAAGGAGTTGAGGGTCATCGTCGAGGCGAAGCTCGAGGTATTGTACTCGTAGGGCCCGCTGGCTCCCTGGCCGACGTCGGAGAGCCCCATCGGGGCCGGAACGCTGGGATAGGTCGGGCCCGTGATCGGTCCACCGGAGGTGAGCGGGGAGCCGAGCGCGGGGGAGCGGGGGAGGAAGACCGAGGAACGGTCGACCTCGCCCGAGGAGATGGCGGCCTCAGCCGAGGCGAGGCCCTGCGGTGTCTTGGCGCCGTCCGAACTGACGGGCGCCGACTGGTCGCGGGTACGTCCGGGGGGAGTGGCGCCGGCGGGGGAAGTCGCATGGATCGGCGTCACGGACGCTCTCGGACCGGTGGGAGCGGGGGTCGAGTGCGTCGGGGCGGTGGGCGTGGACGCCCCGGCGGCAAGGTCGGGGGAAGCCGCGCGTGTCCCCGTGAGGCCGTTGACCAGCCCCAGGGACGAGACCAGCATGATCAGCGTGACGACTGCGGCGCCCAACAGAACGAACCATCGACTAGACATGGTCGCCGGTCGAATTAGGGTCGATATTTAAACTTCCTCCGAGATTCGCAGACTGCGTGCATCGCGCCGGGGGCGTACTGCGGCTGGCCGGATTCTCGCCTGACGTCCCGTGCGCAGGTTCTGCCGTTCGGCGAAGTTTCAGTCTCCCGGTAGCGCCGACCCCGCCGTACCGTCCGGTCCCGTCGTCAACGGACCTCTCCGTTCGACCCGCCCCGCCGACGCCGGGCCAGGGCCAGGACGACCGCCGCGACGAGGGCCACCCCGAGGAGGCCCGCCACGGCCCAGTCGAGCGGGCTGAGCCCTCCGAGGGGGGAGGCAGCCCCCGAGGGCGAGTAGGTCACGGCCACGGTCACGTCGCCGGAGATCGCCAGGGGGCTCGGGTCGGAGGACGAGACCCGATACCCCGGCTCCGCCCCCACCGTGTAGCCGAACGTCCCCGCGGGGGTATGGAAGACGATCGTCGAGGTGTTGGAACTCTCCATCAACCCATCGAACGTCACGGACCAGTTCGTGCCCGAGGGGAGACCGCTCTCGGTGAACTCTAGGGTGTAAGAGGGTGCGGGCTGCGCCGAGAAGGCCACCGCGAGGCTCTGGGTCGCGTTCGCCACCGTCACGAGCCCGGCGGACGGAGGCGAGAGCGTGTAGCCCGCGACGGCCGTCACGGAGTAACTGTAGACTCCATCCGTCTCGTTGAACTCGATCGACGGTCCGGTCGAGCTCTCCGTCACCGAGTTGAGGGTCACCGACCAGCTGGTGCCGGGAGCCAGGCCCGACTCCGAGAACGTCACCGAGTAACTCGCCGGCGAGTAGACCAGCGCCACCACGAGCGAGCCCCCGCTCACGGTCTCGGTCCCTGAACTCGGGAGGCTCGTCTGCTCCCAGCCGGGGACGCTGGCGACCAGGTACGGATAGGAACCGTTGGGCTCCGCCGCGAACGAGAGCGAGTCCTCGGCACCGGTCGTGGTCAGGCTCTGGACGGACCCGTTGAACGTCACCGTCCAGGTCAAGCCCGCGGGGAGACCCGACTCTTCGAAGGAGACCGGGTAGACGACCTGGCTGTAGGCGAGGGAAACGGTGAGCGGGGTCCCGTCCACCTGCTGGCTTCCGGAGGGCGGCAGCTCGGACTCCTCCCATCCGGCGACGCCGCCGATCACGTACGGGTAGCTTCCGTTCGGTTCGAACGCGAACGAGAGGGAGTCCACGCCCCCGGTGGTGGTGAGACTTTCGAGGCTGCCGTTGAACGTCACCCTCCAGGTGAGACCGGACGGCAGGCCGCTCTCCTGCCACGTGACCGAGTACCGATCCTCGCGGAAGGTGACCGGCACCGTGAGATTCCGACCCGAGACCGAAAGGGTGGGAGCGTACGACGCGGACCACACTGGATTGCTCGAGGTTACGGTGACCGAATAGCTCCCGTTCGGGAGGTTCACGGACTGCGAGCTTCCCGTCGAGGATTGGCTGAAGCCATCGGTCGTCACGGTCCAGGCCGTCCCGGCGGGGAGGCCCGTCTCCACGAATTGAACCGCGTAGAGCGGCGCTTCGTAGGCGACGACCCCTTGGGTCGTGCTGCCGGTG
>JASHTC010000055.1 GCA_030040755.1 Thermoplasmata archaeon
ACGGAGTACCGCACCTACCGCTCCTCCGAACCCGGCGTCGTCCACTCGGTCATCTCCTACCACCCCAAGTCGGACGAGATCCACATCACGATGGGCGAGTCGACGGTCCGGACCAAGGGGACGGTGTTCGGCCCGCTCGTCCTCGAGTACGGCGGTGTCAAGTTCACGATCAACGAGCGGCTCACGGGCCGGTTCAGCATCCTGCGCGGAACGACCCCGGTCGGCGTCGGCCAGCTCGGCTTCCGCTCGTGCGTGATCCGCGAGTATCCCCCGGACCTGGAGGTCGTCTTTGCCGACCTCGCGGTCGGCTACGTGATCCGGACGCTGACGCTCGGGGGCGTGTTTGCCTGAGGAGGGAGCCGACCCCCGGTGGGGCCCCGTACCCGGGGCCCTCCGCTCGGCGGGTCGTGGGCCTCGACCTCGCCGGTAGCCCGAAGCGGACGACCGGTTTCTGTTTTCTGGGTCGAGCGGGCCGGGTCCAGACCCGGGCCCTCCACGACGACGAGGAGGTGCTCCAGGTGACGCTCGCATCCCGCCCGGACATCATCACGATCGACGCGCCCCTATCGATTCCTCTCGGGCGCCGCTCGATCGAGGACCGGCGAGGACCGCACCTCCGCGCGGCCGACCGCGAGCTGCTCCGGCTCGGGGTGCGGTTCTTCCCGGTGACGCTCGGACCGATGCGGATGCTCACGGAGCGGGGGATGCGGCTTCAGCGCCGGTTCGCCGCGGCCGGCGTGCGGTCGATCGAAGGGTACCCGGGGGCCGCGCAGGACCTCTGGGGGATCCCCCGCAAGGGGAAGGGGACCGACGGGCTCCGTCGCGGGCTCCTCCATCTCGGGCTCACCGGCGACGTCGAGCGCCCGGACCTCACGCACGACGAGCTCGACGCGGTCACCTGCGCGCTCGTGGGCCGGGCATTCCTTCGGGGGGACTTCCTGGCGATCGGCCGCCCGGACGAGGGGCTGATGATCCTCCCGTCCCGGGCCGCCTGCCGCCGTTGGTATCGTGCTCGAGGGCTGCGACCGTCGGACGGTCCCCCTCCCCCGAAGCCCCGCTAGCGCCACGCCCGAGGGGAGGAGGCTCGGGAGGTGGCCCGGGTACCTCGGAGCCGCAATGCGCGGCGCGGCCGGGGGTGCGGTAGCTGGAACATGTGATAGGGGATCGGCAGCAGGAACGCGCCGCCCGCCAGCACCGTGACGGCCGCGATGGAGTAGGCGATATGGACCCCGAAGGTGGCATAGAGCCATCCCCCGAGCAGTACCCCGAGGAGGCTCCCCGCGCCGGCGAACGCATTGTAAAGGCCCAGCGCCCGCCCCCGGGCCGAACGCCCGACCAGCCGAACGAGGAAGAGGGTGCTCGCGGTGCTGATGAACGCCCAAGTCACCCCGAGCAGCGCGTTCAAGAAAGTGACCCAAGCGAGGAGCGCCGGTGTCCCGAGGCCCAAGAGGACGTAGACCGGCCCCCAGAGGAACAGCAGCAGCAACACGACCCGGGCTCCGAGGGACTCCAGGAACACCGACTTCGGCGAGTGGACGTCCACCGCCTTTCCCGAGTGGAAGAAGAGCGCCGTCGACGCGGCCGCCGAACCGAGGTAGACGATGAAGATCCCGGCATCGCTGAACCGGGCGTTCTTCCAGAGGAAGACCGGGAACGGCCCGTAGAAGATGTCGAACCCGACGCTCATCACGCCGAGAGCGATCAGGAAGAGGTACTCCCGACCCGGCAGCCGCTCCGCCGAAGAGCGGGTGAGGTCGATCAGGCCGACGACCCGGGCCCGGAAGTGGCGGATCCGCTCGACGACCCCCCGGTGCAGGTTCACGAGGTCGGAGGCGAGCCGACGGTCGAGCCGGCTCGCCGGTTCCTCAATCCAGGCCCAGGCGACCGCCGCCGAGAGGAGCGCGAGCGCGCCCGAAAGCAGGAGGAGGCCGGTCATCACCGAGATGACGGAGGACGACCGGCCGATGACGAACAGCCAGACGAACCCGAGGGCAAGCCCCGCGGTCGTGCCGAGGCCGGAGATGACGCCGAAGAGGCCGATGTCCTGCGGCCACCAGCGCTTGTGGCGGGTCTCGAGCAGGAGCATCGTCCCGATCGGGGCGCTCGCGGCGGAGGCGAGGCCCTCCACGACGTTCAACCAAAAGTACGTGAGCAGGTCCCGGGCCAGCGCGATCCCGACCAGACTGAGCCCGGTCGCGAGGAAGGAGCCGACCAGGAAGAACTTACGGTGGGCGACGCGGTCGGAGAGGTTGCCCCAGAGGATCGTGAACGGCACCTGGCTCATCGCGCTCGCCGCGATGATGATCGTGACCGCGAAGGCCGAGGCGCCGAAGTGCTGGAGCGCCAGCAGCGGGATGAGGGGCGTGGCGATGCCGTCGGAGATGGCCAGCGGCAGGTAGGCGAGGAACCAGAGGTCGCTCGAGGAGGGCCGGAGGACGGTGGCGCTTTTGATGTCGAACGACACACCGTCCTCCGCGTGCCGCCGTTCATCCGGGAGTCCGCGAGATAAAGGGTGACCTCGTTGGGAAACGCGCCGGCCCCGGCCGGGGCTCCGGGGTCTCGCGCCTAGCCGACGGGCACGCCGAGCGCCTCGAGGAGACGGCGGTGCTCGGCCTCCGTGATCCACTCGACCTTGAGGTACTCACGGAGGAACGCATCGCTCACGTGGAGGCGACGCGCCTCCTCCACGACGAACCGGTAGGCCTCGACCTCCGTCCATCGCTCGACGTAGCTCATCCCCGGGGGCCAGAGCTCCGCGCCGTCGTCGCGTTGCAGGACATGGCAGAGCTCGTGGTAGATGTCCAGGTACAGGATCATCGCCTCGCTCTCGCGCAGATGGCCCGCCCCGAGCACGATGCAGTTCACGTCGTGGGAGACCACGGGCTTCCACTGGGCGCGACGGAAGGCGGGCACCTCGCGGGGGGCGACGTACGCCCACATGTCCTCCGCGACGAGCTCCACCTCCGTGGTCTGGAAGAGTCGTCGGCGTACCCTCGGGTCCGGGTGGATCTTCCGCCCGGGGGGCAGCCGGTCCAGACCGGGAAACACGTCGAGGATCGGATGGCGTCCGAGCGCCAGGCCGCGCGCGATGCGGAACCCGGGCGGAGGAACTGGCTCCGCCACCGGAGTCGGAACGATTGCGCGGACCATCTCCCCCCCCCCAACGTGGGGGAGAGAAAAGGGCGAGCCTCCGGACGGGCGCGCGACGGGAGGTGTTTTCTCGTGCGGCGCCTGCGCCGGGCATGCCCCGAGCTGCACGCCGTCCGGGCACCGTTCGGGGCGTTCGGGTCGGGCACGCGGAGAACGACCGAGGCGACAGCGGCGTGACGGCGGTCCTCTTCGACCGACCCACCCTCGCGGTCGTGGACCATCGGGGCGGGGCCTCGGGGACCTACGACATCGCCTCCCTCGCGCTGGACGCCACGTTCGGACGGCGATGGGCGCTCTTCTTCTCCGGCGGGAGCCTCTTCGGGCTGGACGCCGCCGCGGGGATCCGGCAGCACATCCTCGAGTCCGGCGGGGGAGTTCCGGTCTTCC
>JASHTC010000056.1 GCA_030040755.1 Thermoplasmata archaeon
TCCGGTGGCGCTCGCCTTCGCTCGACGCGGCGGCGCGACCGTCGCCGATGTGGTCAACGCGGGCGCTGCGGCGCGGGGGAGGCCGAGCTAGCCGGGCGCGACTCGGCCGGGCGGCTCGCGGTCGAGCGGGCGCCCGAACGGGACATCATCGGGCTCGTGACCCCCCGGGCGCGGCACGCGGCGCAGGTGTGGGCCGCCGGGGTGAGCCCATGACGCCAGTAGCAGTCCACGCAGAGCGTGGCGCCGCACCCCCAGCAGAGGGGCGGGGACTTTTGGAGCGCGACCGGCGCCGAGCAGTTCGTGCAGACGCGGGCCGAGCCGGCGGGGGCGCTGCGGAGGACCGGCGGCTCCGCGAATCGGGGCGGGGCCTGACCGGCGGGGCCGGCGGGGGGCTGGGGTCGGCTCGGGAGGCCGGTGGGCGGTCGGCGCAGCTCGGGCACGCGGGGAGGAGCCGGTCCCGGCTCTTTATGCCTATGTCTCAGGCGACCCCCCTTCCATTGGACGGGGAGGTTCATCTACGGCGGCTCCGGAGCCCGGACGTGTACGCGGGACGCCCCCGCCGCCCGCCCCCCTCGAGCTCGCCGCCTCCGACCCCCCCGCCCCGGCCGTCGCACGCGGCGATCCCGGTGGCGATCGTGCTCGTGGGGGTCGGCCTCTACCTCGGCCGCTACACCGTGCTGCTGCCGGCCGTCTTCGGACTGGCCCTCTTCTGGGCCGGGAGCTCGTTCCTCTCCACCCGGGTGAACCCCCTGAGCGCGCACTTCTACCTCCCGAGCAAACCGTCGTGGAGCGCGATCGGGGTGCTGTTCCTCGGCTCGCTGGCCCTCCTCGGGGCCGCCTACGAGATGTACCTCGCGAAATGGGCCCCGCTGCTCCCCCACGTCTAGGGGGGTCCGGGCTCAGGCCGCGACCATCCGCTCGAGGGCCTGACGGGCCCGCGCGGCGGTCTCGGGGGGGACGTCGATCACGAACTGGCGGTGGAGGAGCGCGTCCCGGACGTCCGTAAGGTCGATCTCCTTCATGAACGGGCAGACCGTCCCCTCGTCCAGCGGCGTGAACTTCGTGGTCGGGTTGAGCCGGCGCATCCGGTGGAGGATGCCGACCTCGGTCGCGACCAGCACCTCGGGCGCGCGCGTCTCCTCGGCGAACCGGACCATCCCGTCGGTGGAGAGGATCCGGTCGACCGAGCCGAGCGCCTGCGTCGAGCACCCGCACTCCGGGTGCGCGACGACGGGGGCGCCGGGATGCTGGAGACGGGCGCGGTCGAGGTCCTCGGGCCGCATCCGGGCGTGCACGGGACAGTCCCCGACCCACAGATGCATCGCCCGACCGGTCCGGCGCCGGACGTAGTCGCCGAGGAACATGTCGGGCAGGAACAGGATCTCCCGGTCCGGTGGGATCCCGTTCACCACCTGGACCGCGTTCGAGCTCGTGCAGCAGTAGTCGGCTTCCGCCTTCACGTCGGCGGAGGTGTTGATGTAGGCGACGACGGCCGCGCCGGGGTGCTCGGCCTTCCAGGTACGCAGCTGTTCGGCGGTGATCGCGTCCGCCAGCCCGCAGCCGGCTTTCAGGTCCGGCAGGAGGACGGTGCGGGTCGGGTTCAGGATCTTGGCCGTCTCCGCCATGAACCGGACCCCCGCGAAGACGATGACCTCCCGGTCCGTCTCGCGGGCCTTGCGGGAGAGGTAGAGGGAGTCGCCCACGAAGTCCGCGATGTCCTGGACCTCCGGGCGCTGGTAGTTGTGGGCGAGCAGGACGGCGTCCCGCTCCTCCTTCAGCTCGTGGATCTCGGACTCGAGCGTCATCGCTCGCCTCCGGCGCTCCTAGGGGGCGGGGTGACTTAAGGGGCCGGCTCGGCCGTGAGATGGAACGGCAGGGCCGGGGCCGAGTGCGTCAACGCGCCCAGGCTGAGCGCGTCCGCGCCGACGCCCCGGTACCGCCGGACCCGCCCGGGAGTGATCCCGCCGGAGAGCTCGACCCACCGACCTCGACGCAACCCCGCCGCGGTGAGCGCCCGGACGATCCGCCGCGCCCGGGCCGGCGGGGCGTTGTCGATCAGCAGGGCGTCCGCCCCCGCCCGGGCGGCCCGTAGCGCTTCGGCGACGTTCCGGACCTCGACCTCGACCGGCTCGCCGGGACGCGCGGCGCGGCGCGCCCGCGCGACCGCGGTCTCGAGGGGGACGAAGGTGAGGTGCGTCGACTTGATCAGGATCCCCTCCGCCAGGTCGCGGCGGTGCGACCGGCCGCCCCCGTGGACCACGGCGGCCTTCTCGAGGTCGCGGAGCCCGGGGAGGGTCTTGCGCGTCGCCCAGACCTCGAGCGGGGGACGACTTCCCCGGGCCGCCCGGACCGCGCGGGCGGTCGCGGTGGCGACCCCGCTCGCATGCATCAGGAGGTTGAGCATCGTCCGCTCCGACGCCAGGATCTGTCGCGCGCTCCCCTCGAGCCGCAAGACCACCGTGCCCGCCCGGACGGGCGCCCCGTCCGGCACGGTCGCCACGGCCCGGACCCCCGCGAGCGCCGCCACCGCGCGGGCGGCGGCGCTTCCCGAGAGGACCCCCGCCGCCTGGGCGACGATGCGGGCCCGGGCCCGGACCTCGGGGCCGAGGACGCTCCGGCTCGTCCGGTCCCTTCGGGCCCGGTCCTCGGCGAGGCTCCGGCGGGCGAGAGGAAGCTGCGCCCGGACCCCGGAGGCCCTCCGCTCAGGAGCCCCGGTCACGGGTGGGCTCCTTCGCGCCGAGGGCGCTCTTCAGGCGCTCGAACTCGCCCGCGAGGTCGGGGCGGAGCTCGGGCAGGCGCCGCCGCCCCAGCTCGACGACCCGCCGGGCCGCACTCGCCCGGTCGCCGCGGGCGTAGGAGAGCTGGGCGAGTCGCAGGACCACGTCGACCTCGTCGGCCTGGGCCCTCAGCTCCCGGGCGAGACGGTACGCGTCGAGCAGCTCGACCTCCGCCCGTTCGTACTCCCCCGTGTCGGTGAGGAGCTTGCCCGCGACGATCATCGAGTTGACGAGACCGAACCGGTCGCCGATCCGCTCGAGGATCTCGCGGGAGCGGGCGTTCCGCTCCACCGCCTCGTCGTGGCGGCCCATCTCGCGCAGGATATCGGCCGTGTTGAAGAGCGCCCACCCGACGCGGCGGAGGTCGTGGGCCTTCTCGGCGAGCCGGATCGATTCGGCGAGCTCGGCCATCGCCTCGACGTGGTGGGGCGGGTCGCCCGGGATCCCCACGATGATCACCCCGAGGAAGAGGCGGGCGTGGGCGGCCTCGCTCAGGTCGCCGAGCCGCTCGAGCGTCTCGGCCGCGTGCCGGGCGTCCCGCGCGGCGCTGTCGCCCCGGCCCATCATCGCCAGCACGTTCGCCCGCCGTACCTCGCCCAGGGCCCGGGCGAGCTCGTCGCCGGTCGCGTCCGCGAGGCGCAGCTCCTCGGTGTGCTCGGCGAGCGCATCGGCGTAGCGACCCGCGTAGTAGAACACCTCGCCGCGGAGGCGGTGGAGCGCGATGAGCACCGTCGGGTGCCCCTCGAGGACCCCGGGGCCGGCGGAGGCGAGGACCCCCTGGATCGTCCGTTCCGCTCCGTGCCACTCGCCCTGGTCGGTGAGGAGGCGGGCGAGGTACAGCTCCGTGAGGGCGAGCACCGCCGGCCCGAGGCGCTTGCGGAGCCCGCGGCGGGCGAGATGGGTCCGCAGCATCCCCTCGGCCTCCTTGAGGCGGCCGACCAGGTCGACCTGCTGGGCGAGCTCGATGACGAGCTCGGTCTCCCGCTCCCAGTCGTCCGGCGCGAGGCGCCGCTGGCTCTCGAGGGCCCGGGTGAGGTGCTCGATGGCGACCTCGGGGGCGTGGGCGCGCAGCGCGATCTCGGCCGCGATCCGGTTGTAATTGACCGACCGGTCGTCGACCTTGCCAAGGTGGTAGTGCCGGGCGAGCGCGTACACGGTCGGCAGGTCGGCGGTCCCCGTAGTCTCCAGCGCCTCGCCGACCCGTTGGTGGAGGAGGCGACGACGGCTCTCGGTCAGCCCCTCGTAGACGCGCGCCCGGACCCGGTCGTCCGCGAAGGCGAGCGCCTCGCCCGGCCGCTCGAGCAGCACCCCGGTGCCGACCAGGCGGTCGACGACCTCCGTGAGACGCTCCTCGTCCTCTCCGGTCGAGTGGAGCAGCAGGAGGAACGGGAACTCGGGCCCGATCACCGCGGCGGTCGCGACGACCCGCTCCTCGGGCTCGTCCAGCGCCGGCACCACGACCGGGGCGCTCGGGTCGAAGCGGAGCTGCGGGCCGGCGGGCCCTCCCGCCGCGAGCCGCCGGTCGAGCTGCTCCAGGAGGAGGGGGTTGCCGCCGCTCTCGGAGTGCCAGCGGGTGATCTCCTCCGGCGAGAAGTCCCGGTCGGGGTTGGTGCGATGGAGGTACTCGGCGACCTCCGCGGAGCTAAGGGGGCGCAGCTCGACCCGTTCGGCGCGGGTCGCCTCGGCCAGCGCCTCGAGGCGAAGGCGGCGCGCCTCGGGCAGCGACCCCGGGCTCCGGGTCGTCGCGATGATCCACAGCGGCCGCTCCTGGAAATGGCGGGCGAGGAACTCGAGGGCGTTGAGGGACGACTCGTCGGCCCGGTGGAGGTCCTCCAGGACCAGCACCGTCGGGCCGCGTCGGGTGAACTGGAGGAACTGCGCCGCGATCCCGTCCAGCAGCGTGAGGTGCCCGCCCTCGCCCCGGTGGTCGGCGCTCCGCAGGGCGTCGAGGAGCCGCTCCTCGACGTGCACGGGCGAGGAAAGGAGGGTGTCGTCGAGCCGGGGAGCGAAGCCGATCAGCACTCCCTCCCCCCCGAACCCGAAGCTGTCGGGGGCGACCGGGGGTCCGCCGCCCGAGGCGCTCTCGATCGCCGAGCGGATCAGGGCGAACGGGGGCGGCGCGTCCAGCGGGGGGGCCCGGCCCTCGAGGACCTGGACGCCCCGCTCGCGGATCGTCCGAACGAGCTCGTCGAGCAGTTGGGTCTTGCCGACCCCGGTCTCGCCGACGAGGAGAGTGACCCCCCCGTGGCCGGCCCGGGCGTCCTCGAACCGGCGTCGCAGCGCCTGCACGGTCTCCACCCGTCCGACGAACCCACGGCCGCCCCCGGCCTCGGCCGACATCTTCGACCCGTTGGATGGGGGAGCTCGGCTATTTACGTTAAGGTTCGGAGCGCGAGGAAGCGGCCCGGGGCGCCGGGGGGGTGGGACCTTACGACCCGCCCGGCGCCGGGGGAGCGCGGAACGGCAGCGGCACGACCTGGGCCGGTACCTCCCGGCCCCGCAGGACGAGCGTCACCTCGGTCCCCGGCGTCCCGAGCGCGGGCGGCAGGTAGGCGAGCGCGATGCCGTGCTGGAGCGTCGGGGAGAGACCCCCGCTGGTCACCTCGCCGACCACGGCTCCCCCCGCCCGGACCGGGGTCCCGTGTCGGGGGATGGCGCCGGGTTCCGAGACGGAGAGGCCGACGAACCGCACCTTCGGGCCCTCGTCCCGCTGCTTCTCCAGCGCCGCCTTGCCGACGAACGGGTGCGCGAAGTCGACGAACTTCTCCTGGCCGGCCTCCAGCGGGGTTCGGTCCCGGTGGAAGTCCTGGCCCGAGAGAAGGTACCCCTGCTCGAGCCGCAGGGTGTCGCGCGCGCCGAGACCGCAGGGGACCGCCCCGGCGCCGAGCAGGCGCTCGGCGACCGCCTCGGCCGCCTCCGCGCGCACGAACAGCTCGTAGCCGCGCTCGCCCGTGTAGCCGGTCCGGCTGACGAGGATCTCGTGACCGAGGTCCTTCGGGAAGGAGACCCTGAGGCGGCCCGAGAGCTCGCCGCGGCCGGGCTCGGCGGGGAACGCCGCGGTCCGGTAGAACCCGAGCCCGCCGAGGTGCCAGCCGAACAGGTGCTCCAGCACCGTGCGGGAGCGGGGCCCCTGGACGGCGAGGATCGCGACCTTTCCGTTCCACCGTCCGATCGTCGTGTCGGGCGCGCGGTGCTGGCGGAGGATCTCGTCGATCTCGTCGGCGTGCGCGGCGTTGGGGACGACCAGGAACTCGCGGGTCAGGTCCGTGCCCGAGTCCAGGCGGGAGACGAGCAGGTCGTCGACGATCGCCCCCCCGGCCTCGGGGAAGAAGGTGTACCGGACCTGCCCCGGCGGCTCCGCGAGGATGTTCGCGGTCGTGCGTCGCGAGAGCAGCTCGGCGGCGGAGGCTCCCGTGAGGGTGATGATCCCCATGTGGGAGACGTCGAAGACCCCCACGCCCTCCCGGACCGCGCGGTGCTCGGCGAGGATGCTCGTGAAGTAGAGCGGCATCTCCCACCCCGCGAACGGCACCAGGTGCCCGCCGTGGACCTGGTGGAAGTGGGCGAGCGGGGAGGTCCGCAGCGGGGCGGCGGGACGCGCCGGGGCCGGGGTGGGGGCGCTCATGTGACGACCTCGGACAGCCTCCCCTGCTCAAGAGCCCGGCGGAGCTCGACGGCGACCCGTCGACCGGTGCTCATCGGCACGCGCCACAGCGCGTTGCCGTACGGGTGCCCGAGCCCGAGATGGATGTTCGTTCCCCCGCCGATCCGCGCGGCGACGTCGAACACGGTGAGGTGCCCGTCGCGGTCGATGCAGCTCTGCAGGCAGAACGGCCCGAGGATGCCGGGCGGGGCGGCCGCGCGGGCGGCGTCGACGAACCGCTCGCCCAGCTGGAACGCCTCCTCCAGGATCGACTCCCGCACCGTCAGGGTGCCGTGCCCGACGACCGTGTACTCGGGGATCCGTTCGGTCTCGGAGAGCTCGAGCTGCTGGGCCGCGGGCAGGCGGACGAGGCCGTCCAGGTTGCTCTCGCGCCGCTCGTCCACGCCGAGCAGCTCGAGGCCCTCCGCCCGGGGGACGAGGGGGGAGAAGAAGTAGTTGAAGTTGAACACCGGGCCGAGGACGTACTCCTCGATCCGGGCGGCCTCGAGGTCGGAGGGGGCGACCGTCCCCCGGGCGACGAGGCGCTCCACCTTCGCCCGGTACTCCGCCGGGGAGGCCGCGGTGAAGAACCCGCGCTCGAGGCGTCGGCTTGCGTGCGGGAGCTTGACGATCGCGAGCCGGTCGATCGCCGCGGGCCCCGCGATCGCGCGGGGGAACGGGATATGCGCCGCCTCGAGGAGCGAGTAGTAGTTCTCCCGCTCGGTCCGCTCCTCGATCCGGAGCAGCCGGCGGCTCCCGACGATGGGGACGCGCAGCTCGTTCTCGATGACGTCCAGCGGCACGTAGGAGCTCAGGGCGCGGTTCGGCACCAGGAGCGCCCCGCGCGCGCGCAGGTGCTCCTGGGAATCGGGGGCCGCCAGGGCCGCGAACCGGGGGTAGGTCCAGACCTCGTCAACGCACCCGCGCCGGCGGCTCCCGTCGGGGGCCCGCACGGTCCGGAAGTATCGGGAGTACGTCGCGTCCCGTCCGGTCTGCGCGAGCACGACGCTCGTGAACCCCTCGGTGGCCGCCCCGTCCGCGACGTCCAGCGCCGAGTGGGACCCGACGGTCGCGACGACCGGGGGGGACGGATACCGCTCGACGAGGGCACGAATCTCCTCGCGGGAGACCGGCATGCCGGAGGGCACCGTCAGAGGAGCTTAAGCGCTCGCGCCACGCGCTCGGCGGAGAGCGGCAGCTCGGTCGCGTGCGCCCCGCAAGCTTCGCGCACCGCGAGCGCGACCGCGGCCGGGACCGGGATCATCGGGGGCTCGCCGAGCCCCTTGGCCCCGTACGGTCCTGCGCCCAGGTACCCCTCTAGGAACTCGACCTCGACGGGCGGGACCTCGCCGAGCGTCGGGATCCGGTAGTCCTTCAACCCGGCGTTCTCGAGCTCGCCGTCGTCCGACCAGATCGCCTCCTCCGTGAGCGCGGTGCCGAGTCCCATCGCGACCCCGCCCTCCACCTGCGCGCGCGCCGAGGCCGGGTCGACCACCACCCCGACGTCGTGGAAGGCGGCGTACCGCTCGACCCGGACCGAGCCGGTCTCGCGGTCGACCGAGACCTCGGCGACGTGCGCGGTCCCGGTGAAGTCCCGGTAGGCATAGAACGTGCCGTCGACCACCCGCCGCTCGTCGACGGCGCCCGGCCGGCCGAAGTGACGACCGCCCACGACCAGTCCTCCCGCGGCCCGCTCCTCGGGGGTGAGGAGCTCCGCGACCGACAGCTCGCGGCCTCCGGTGCGGGCGAGCAGGCGGTCCCCCACCGCCCGGAACGTCACGGGGCCGGCCCCGCCGAGGCGCTCGCCGAGGCGGGCGCGCAGGTCGACGGCCGCCTCGTCGATCGCCCGGCCCAGCGCGCCGACCGTCCGACTCCCGTAGACACCCGAATCGAACGGGGCGGTGGAGGTGTCGAGGTACTCGACACGTACCCGCTCCCGCGGGGGCCCGAGCGAACGGGCGGCCACGGCCGGGAGTCCGGCCAGCACGCTGCCGCTGCCGATCTCCCGCTCCCCCTGCTCGACCACGACCCCCGAGGGAGTGAGGCGGAGGCGGACCTCCCCGCCCGCCCCCGTGCTCGTCGACCAGAACCCGACCCCGACTCCGACTCCATGGCCAGGAGGCGCCTCCCGACGCCACCGCTCGGCGGTCCGCCGGGCCCGCGCGAACGCGGCGCCGAGACCGAACGGGCCGACCGTCTGACCGAGGGGGGTCGTGTCGCCTTCCGTCCAGAGGTGGCGCGCGCGGAACTCCTCCGGGTCCTCCCCGACCTCGCGGGCCACGTGGTCGAGGTGGGACTCGACCACGAAGGCGCACTGCGGGGCGAGCGGCGCCCGATGGGGGCCGAACGGCGGCTTGTTCGTCCGCACGGCGTACCCCTCGATGTCGAAGGTCGCGGTCGCATACGGACCGAGCAGGAAACCGATGGAGTAACCGGTCGCGAAGTCCCGGCCGGGGAGCGAGGTGCCGACGTCGAGGAGCAGCCGGACCCGACGGGCCCGGATCCTACCGCCGGTCACCGCCGTCTCCATCCGGACCACGGTCGGCAAGGTCGTGCGCGCCAGCCGGAACTCGTCGCGGTAGCCGAGCGCGATCCGGACCGGCCGCGCGCTGGCGCGCGCGAGGAGGAGGGCGTACGGCTCCAGCAGGGGCGCCCCCTTGCCCCCGAACCCCCCGCCGACCCACGTCCCCTCGACGACGACGGAGCTCTCGGGGATCCCGAGGAGCGCGGCGAGGTCCTCCCGGATCCCGAAGGGGGTCTGGGTGGAGGAGCGGACGAACCACCGTCCGTCCGTGACCTCCGCGAGGCAGGCGTGGGGCTCGAGAGCGACCTGGTGGACGCTCGCGGTCCGGTAGACCTCCCGGACCAGTCGGTCCGCCCGCCGGAACTCGGCGTCCACGTCCCCGTGGCGCGCGTGGACGTGCGCCGCGACGTGGGGGGAGGTCGCCGCCTCGGGGCCGGGCCAGTCGGGAAAGATCGACTCGAGGTCGGAGACGACGGGGAGCGGGTCGATGAGCACGCGGACCCGAGCGGCGGCCCGCACCGCCTCCGCGGCGGTCGGTGCGGCCACCGCGGCGACCGGCTGCTGGTGGTAGACGACCTCCCCGCGCGGGAACAGCGGTCGCTCTTCGTCGCGCGGACCGGGCGGCAGGAGACGGTCGAGGTCGTCCGGTCCGACCGCGACGACCCCGGGGAGGGCCCGGGCGGAGGAGAGGTCGACCGAGCGGATCGTGCCGTGCGCGACGGGGGAGGGGACCAGCGCGCCCCAGAGCATCCCGGGGACGTCGAGGTCGGTCCCGTAGAGCGCCGCGCCGTGGAGCTTCACCTCGCCGTCGGGTCGGATCGGGGCGGCGGGGGTCGTCACGGGGCCCCCCGGTGCAGCTGGTCGAGGGCGCGCAGGATCGAGGCGTAGCCGGTGCACCGACAGAGGTTTCCGCCGAGCGCCTCGAGCAGCTCCTCCCGCGACGCGGCGGCCCCGCGCTCGCGGAGCCGGCCGGCGAGGGACATCACGAAGCCGGGCGTGCAGTACCCGCACTGCAGCGCACCGGCGGCGGAGAACGCCGAGCGGACGCGGCTGACGACCGCGTCCTCCGGCCCGACCTCGATGGTCGTGACCGCCCGGCCGTCGAGCTCCTTCGTGAGCGTCAGGCAGGAGAGGGTGCTCTCTCCGCCGACCAGGACGGTGCAGGCCCCGCACGCCCCGGTCCGGCACCCCTCCTTGGTCCCCTTCATCCCGAGGCGCCAGCGGAGCGTGTCGAGCAGACGCTCGTCATCGGGGAGGCCGGGGAGCTCGACGGACCGGCCGTTGACCTCGAGGCGGGTCGGGCGGTACGTCATCGGGGGAACTCCGGCGCGTCGACCACCGAGGCGACGGCGCGGGCGAGGAGGGCGCGGACCACGCGCCGGCGGTACTCCTCGGAGGCCCGGCGGTCTGTTTTGAACGGAGCTTCCTCCCCCGCGCGGCGGGCCGCTTCCCGGACCGCTGCGGGGTCCGGGGCGCCCGAACCGAGGAGGCGCGCCGGCTCGGCGAGCAGGACCGGGCGGGGGGAGACCCCGCCGACCGCCACGCGCCACGTCCGGCCGGCGGGCGAGAAGGCGAGCGCGACCGCGACCTGCGAGATGTCGTTCGCCGGCCGGACCCGTTGCCAGAGATACGACGACGGTCGGGCTTCGGGCAGGCGGACCGACCGCACCAGCTCCCCCGGCGCCAGGTCGACCCGACGCGAGGATCGGACGAACCGGTCGACCGGGACTCGGCGGTCGCCCTTCGGTCCGACCAGGTCGACCTCGGCGTCGAGGGAGAGCAGGACCGGCACGAGGTCCGAGGCGGGCGCCGACCGCACCACGTTCCCGCCGAGGGTCGCCTGGTGGCGGAGCGCCACGCTCCCGACCGCCCGGACGGCCTGGACGAGGCCCGGGAAGCGTCGGGCGACCTCGGGGTCCTGCTCGAGCGCGCGGAGCGGCAGGGTGCTCCCGACGGTCAGCTGGGGCCCGGTCCAGTCGAGGGTCCTCCACGGAAGCCGGCGCAGCGAGACGACCCGCGTAGGGCTCAGGCGCTGGTCGTCGAGGTCGTTCAACAGGTCGGTCCCGCCCGCCAGCACGCTCGCCGACCCGGACCCGGTGGTCCGCAGGGCGGCCATCGCCTCCTCGACGGTGCGGGGGACGACCAGTTCGAAGGGGACCATCGCGGCCGAACGACGGAGAGCGCGCATAGCGTTTCGTCCGGTGACCGGTCCGGCGCCGGCCCCGGCTTTATTATCCCGGGATTGGCTGGGGCACCCACTCGGCATGCCGTTCGAACTTTCGTTGCGTTACAGCACCCCGCTGACCCCCATCGCCGACCTGGACGAGGTGCTGCGGGAGTTCCTCCGGTTGGTGGGCTACCTGCCCGAGGGCGAGGAGGGCCGCGGGTCGGAGGGTCCGGTCGCCTCGAGCCTGGCGTTCCGACTGGTCCGCGACTGCCTCCTGCGGGACCCGCCGCGCGCCTGGTACATCGACGAGCTGACCGCGGTCCTGAAGACGTCGAAACCGACCGTCTATCGGCACATCAACAAGCTAAAGGCGCTCGACCTCCTCGAAGAGGTGGGAGGCGTCGCCGACGGAAAGGGGCGTAAGGGGTACCGCCTGCGGTACGGCAACCTCGCCCGCGCCTGGGACTTCACGGAAGCGAACGCCAACAACGCGCTGCGCCGGTACCGGGAGACGGTGAATCACTTGCAAGGGTTGGTGGAGAAGCGGCTGAGCGAGCCCCCTGCGCCGAGGGTGCTCTCGGGCCGCGAGCGGGGAGGGGGCCGTTGACGGACGCATCCTCCGGCGGCAAGAAGCCGTTGATCGCGCTCACCCCGGGCTCCCGCGTCCGCGTGCGCTCGGCCGGACCGGACGAGACCGCGATCGACTCCACCGGGATCTTTCGCAGCCTGGTCTCGATCGGGGGCGACAACACGCTCGCCATCGAGCTGGACGGCGGAGCGGGGGAGGAGAAGGGACGGGTACGGCTCGTCCCGGTCCCCGCGGTCCTCGCGATCGACATCCTCGAGGCCGCCAAACCGGAAGAGGAGAAACGGGCCGACCCCTCGGCCTCCGCCGCCTACTTCCGCTGACGGGCGACCGGCACGGGCTTGCTGGGAGTTCCGTCGCGGGAGCGAGCCCGCGATTTCGAACCCAGGTCGTCGGCTTCGAAGGCCGACAGGAT
>JASHTC010000057.1 GCA_030040755.1 Thermoplasmata archaeon
CGGCCCCGGAAGATGCCGTTGATCCAGTAGGCGCTCTTCGAGCCGAAGAGCCGGACGGGCAGCCCAGTCTCGCAGAGAGGGACGAGCGCGCTGACGTCGGTCTCCTTCGCGAGATAGCAGAGGATGTAGTCGCGGCTGGGAGACTCGGTCACCGGCCGGAACCCGGGGGAGTAATACGCCGGGAAGACGCCGTCTACGGCCACCTCGTGGCTCCGGAACCAGTTGGCCACGTGGGTCGAGCAGGCGTAGACCCGCTGGGAGTGGCCCGCCATCCGCGCGATGTGGCGCCAGTCCAGCCGGCCGATGACCGAGCCGAACGTCGTCAGCGCCGCGCGCAGCGGCGGGTCCAGGCTCGAGCGGACGGCCGAGAGGGCGGGCCCGAGCGGGAGCGCCTGGATGAACCAGCAGTCGGCCTCGAACGCCGAGGTCATCGAGCAGTTGATCCGGATGGTGTCCTGCTCCTCGAGCGCCCGGTGGAGCCCCTTCCGGTTCCATCCGAGCAGCGCGTCCCGACCCCAGGACCAGACGTACGACGGGATCTCGTCCCGTGAGTTCCGCAGCGGGGGGAATCCCGCGCCGATGCTGAGCCCGTGAATCCCCCGCTCGTCCAGGGCGGCGATGACGTCCTCGGAGAGGTACGGCGCCGCGAGCGTGATGTCCCAGCTCTCTCGGAGCCGGCTCAGGAGCGGGACGACCACCTTGAACTGGACGAAATTCGGGTGCAGCAACGGCTCGGTGACAAAGGTGACTGACTCCACGGTACCGCCCCCTCCCCCTCGTCTGCATCGCTGCGGGCGCCGCCCAGGCCTAGACGAGTGGATCTACCCGGGCGACCCGCGAACGCTGGTCTTTGGGAGCGTCCCGTTCGGCTACTGAGAAAAAAAAGCGTCTCGGCCAAGTTAAAGGGTGTCGAAAGGCGCCGGACTTGACCTCGAACATCACGGGCCGAAGACCGCGGTACCGAGAACTCGGGTCCCGCCGGACTCCGCCGAATACGCCCCGTGGGTGGCCGATTCGGCGTCTAAGTGAGCGAGGTAGCCGAAGATGCCGCTCCGCAATGTTCATAGACCGGCGACCGGCCTGTTTACACCTACGGCTGCGGGTGGCGGAGCCGGTCACCGGCTCTCCCACCGGAGGTCGCACCGATGGCGAGCTACGCAACGACCGTCCGCGATTCGCTTGTGAAGGGCGAGGGCGGCACGGCGGCGGGCCGGCCCATCGCGGGGAAACCGGGTCCCCTACTGCATCGAGCTGGAGGTGGCCCGGGGGAGCGAGGTCGAACCCTGCGATCTCTCATCGGGCGCGGCAGGGATGGCCAGTAATCCGGCGCCGACTCCCCCCGCTGACTCCGTCCCCGAAGGGGCCCTGCTGGAGCAGGAGCCCTGGCGGGAAGCGGGCGTCGCAACGCGTTCCCCCGACGCCTCGGGCCCGCCCCCGACGCCGGTCCCTCCGCCGGAGGCAGCCGCCCCGCCCTCCGCCGGCCCGGAGCAGGGCGCGGGAGGTCGAGCGGACCCGCCGGTCGCGACGGGCCGCGCGAGGCGCTGGTGGGACCGGTCTCACGCGGCGCTCCTGCTCCTCATGGTGGCCGCCGCCGTAGGCTACTTCGTCGTCAGCTGGATGCGATACCAGGAGTTCTACGATACGAACTGGGACCTCGGCATCGGGATGCAGGCGCTCTGGTCGACGACCCACGGCTCGCTGCTCTACGAGGCCGGGGACCGGGAGACCTACGGACTGAACTCCCTTCTCTCGGTGCACTCGACCTACATCGCCATCCCGATCGCCTACCTCTACGCGCTCGCCCCCGGGGCGGCCACGCTGTTCGCGTTGCAGTCGACGGTCGTCGCCTCGTCGGCGATCCCCCTCTACCTGATCGGCCGGAAGGCGGGCCTGCCCGACCGGTGGCTCGTCCCGGGGCTGGCGGTCTACCTCCTCACGTTCACGGTCTCCTCCGCGGTGCTGTACGACTTCCACTGGGAGGCGTTCCTTCCGGCCGAGTTCGCCTGGACCTACTACCTGTGGGCCCAACGTCGGTACGCCCTCGCCTTCGTTCCGGCCGTCGTGGGGGTGCTGACCCTGGAGGTCTTCCCGTTCCTCCTGCTGGGCCTGGTCCTTTGCTTCGCCTACCCCGGGTTCCAGCGATTCGTGATGGAGCCGACCGGGTCGCTCCGAGCGGTCTTCGGGGACTTGCGGCGCTACCTTCGTCGGGCCACACCGCTGCTCGGGCTCCTCGCGTTCTCCCTGGTAAGCTACGTCGTGATCCGGGTCGTCCAGCACAACGTGATCCCGAGGATCGTCGGCACCGCTCCGAGTCCGCTCAATGCGCAGCTCAGCCAGGGGTACACCCAGCTCTTCGGGGTGACGGCGACCGCCGTGACCCTCCCCCCTTCGCTGATCTACTGGTTCCTGTTGTTCGCGGCGTTTGGGTTCATCCCCTTCCTGGTCCGGCAGAGCCTGCTCCTGATGAGCGTGCCCTGGTTCTACGCGAGCGTCTTCGTCGCTCCCCACTACTCCGCCGGGTTCGGGAACCAGTACGCGTTCGTCGCGGTGGCGACGATCGCCGTCGCCTTCATCGAGGGCCTCGCCGCGGTCTACCGGTCCGCTTCCCAGGCCGAGGCTCCCGCCCCCCTACCCTTGGAGTGGCTCCTCGTCGTGGTCCCATTCTGTCTGGTCGCCCTGCTGTTCTCCCCGCAGCTCCTCGGGGCGACGCACACCGCGGAAATCCTGCTGCTGGTCGTCGGGCTCGTGGTGGTCGGCGTCCTGGTCCTGCTGTTCCTGTCCCGCGAGCAGCCGCAACTCCGAAGCAAGTCCGTCTGGCGTCACACCTACTCGATGCGCGACCCCACGCTCCGGGCCTCCTACCGTCAGTCGACCCGGGTCGAGGTCCAGTCCGCGCGAACGACCCGCCCGCCCCGGGTGGTGGGGCTCACCCGGTTCCGTCCCCGAACGGCGCTTCTCCTCGCGGGGGTGCTCGTGATCGTCCTAGTCTCGAACCTCGCCATGTCCCCGTTCAGTCCGACCAACTTCAAGGCGACGGTCTACCCCGGCTACCGGTTCTCGTTCTCGACGAGCCCGGCCTATGCCGACATCAGCCAGGCGCTCGCCGCCCTGCCCGCGCAAGCCACGGTGCTCGCCTCGGACAACCTCTTTCCGTTCGTGGCGAACGACGTCCATGCCTACTCGCTGTACTTCGGCGTGGACCAGGTCCCGTACCTGCCGTTCAACGCCGAGCACCTGCCGCCCTACGTCTTCCTCAGCACCAACGAGTGGTCCGCCGTCCCCCCGTTCCTGAAGTCGACCGTCTTCGACGGCGCGGTCTACGGCATCCTGTCTATGGTCTACGACCCGAGTTACCCCGATACGATCTATCTGCTCGAGACCGGATACCAGGGGCCCGCCACCCTGCTGGAGGTCACTCCCTTCCCCGACACGATGACCGTGTGCCCCTCGGCGTTCAACCTCGGTCCGTCGGGCCGGGTGATCCCGGACCCCGGTACGCCCTGTGGCTCGGAGATCGAGAGCATTCCCACCGTGAGCGGGACCAACGAGCACTCGGTGTGGTTCGGGCCCTACATCACGCTGCTTCCCGGGCAGTACAACGTCACGATGTCGTTGCGGGGAGGTCTCTACGCGGGGAAGCCCGCCACCTCGCAGATCGTCTACCTGGACGGGAGCGGGTATGGGACGAACGGGAGCTGGTACGCGTTCAATCTCGACGCGGCCCAGCTCAGCGCGGACTCCTGGACCAACGTCACGATCCACCTCAACCTGACCCGCCCGGTCTCGGGCGCGGAGTTTCGGGGCTACCTCGACTACACGGGCGCGACCAAGCCTGCCGACACGAACGGATACGTCGACCTGAGCTGCATTCAGGTGGTCCGCACCGGAGCCCCGGCCTAGTCCATGCCCTCCCTCGCGCTCGTCAACGCGGCCGATAAGACCGACGGCATCACGCAGAGCGTGGAGCCGTATCGCGACGGTCTCGCCCGCTTGGGGTACTCGGTCGCGTGGTACCAGTGCCTCGACTATCGCGCGCGACCGCCCGTT
>JASHTC010000058.1 GCA_030040755.1 Thermoplasmata archaeon
GTACTCGAACCGCTCGATCCCGAGGTTCGTCCAGACCTCCCGGATCCGGGCCTCTCTCCCCCCGGGGGAGGCGGTCATCGCCAGGACCCGGGCGCGCGGACCGGCTTGGTTCGCCCGCCCGATCGCAACATACGGGTAGTCGCCGACCGCGCGATGGGCCTCGTCGAACACGAGGAGGGAGACGGTGTCGAGCGGGAACGCTCCGTCCCTGAGGTCGTTGCCCACGACCTGGGGGGTCGCCACGATGACCTGGGGGGGATGCAGGAGGTCGACCCGGCGCTCGGGGGGGATCGCCCCGGTGAGCGGGATCGGCGGAGGCGAGAAGAGCGTGCGGGCCACGCTCGCCGCGTGCTGAACGACCAGAGGTCGGGTCGGGGCCAGGAACAGGACGGACTGGGTCGGGGCCCGACGCAGGTACTCGGCGATCACCCGGAGCGCGATCGCGGTCTTCCCGAGCCCCGTCGGCAGGACGACCAGCGTGTTCGCCTCGGTCGCGGTCGCGGTGATCGCGGTCTGGTACTCGCGTTCCTCGAGGACTCCGGGCCGGACCCGCGGGTGCTCGACGGTCGGCATCGGCGGAACGCCCCGGAGGCGCGAGCGGCCACGGCTTTATCAAAAGGCGGCTACGCGGGAGGATGCTCCCCCTCTGGGCGGTCGTCGGCGTAGTTCTCGCCTCGGTCGTCGTCCTTCTCTACCAGGGGGCCGCGATCGTGTTCGCCTTCCAGATGCCCCAGCTCCTGCCCGCCCCCCCCGGAGCGGCGTCCGCGGCACGGGTCAGCGTCGTGATCCCGGCCCGCAACGAGGAGACCGACCTCCCCGCGACGCTCGATGGGCTGCTCGCCCAGGAGTACCCCAACCTCGAGGTGGTCGTGGTCGATGGAGGGTCGACGGACCGGACCCGGGCGGTGGCCGACGCCCGCGCCCCGAGGGTGCGTCGGTTGGACGAGACGCCGCTGCCGCCCGGCTGGGTCGGCAAGAACTGGGCCTGCTGGACCGGGGCCGAGGCGACGTCGGGTGACTGGCTCCTGTTCCTCGACGCCGATGTGCGCACCCACCCCGCGGCCGTCCGGACGGTCGTCGCGTGGGCGGAGACGGAGCGCGCCGACCTCGCGTCCATCTCCCCCACGGTCGAGATGGTGGGGTTCTGGGAGCGCCTGGTGATCCCGTTCTTCGTCCAGATGGTCCTGACCTACTTCCGCGCGCCCCGGACCAACCTCGACACCTCCCACGCGGCGATCGCCAACGGTCAGTTCCTCCTGGTCCGGCGCGACGCCTACCGGCGCGTGGGCGGGCACCAAGCGGTACGCTCCTACGTGCTCGAGGACGTCGCGCTGGCCCGCCGCCTGCGCGCCGCCGGGGCCCGGTTGCGGCTCGCCCACGCCCCCGAGCTCGCGACCACCCGGATGTACCGCGAGCCGTCCGAGATGTTCGAAGGGTTGCTCAAGAACGTGCATGGGTCGGAGTTCTCCGCCCCGCGGATGGTCGGCTTCCTCGCCGGTCTCGTCGGGTTGTTCTGGCTGCCGCTCCTGGTCCTGCCTGTGGGGATCCTGACCGGCTCCTGGCTGCTCATCGGGCTCGGGGCGTTCCTCTGGGTCGCGCTGTTCGGCAAGCACGTCGGCTTTGCTCGGGGGTCGGGGGCTCCGGCGGTCTACGGGCTGCTCTACCCGGTCGCCGTAGGGTACTACGTCGTGCTCGTCACCACCTCGCTCGTCCGGGGCGCGCGACGCAGGCCGATCGCCTGGAAGGGTCGCCGCTACGACCTCCTCGGCCCGGGTCATCCGAACCGCTAAGTCCTCGCCCGCGCTCGAACGGAGAACCATGGCCGCGACCGTCGAGCGCACCTTCGACCTCTGCATCGGCGGTCGGGAGGTGCCGGGCGCGAGGGGGGAGCGCCGCACCCTGCTCGACCCCGCGTCGAACACTCCGCTCACCGAGGTGGCGGTGGGGACGCGGGACGACGCGAAGGCGGCGATGGAAGCCGCCGACACGGCGTTCCGCGAGTCGGACTGGGCGACGGACGACGGGGCGCGCCGGGCGAAGGCGCTCTGGAAGCTCGCCGGCCGGCTCGAGGCGGAGGCCGAGCCGTTCGCTCGGCTGGAGACCCTCAACATGGGCAAGCCGCTGCGCGAGTCCCGGGGCGACATCGCCTACGTCATCCGGACCCTCGAGTACTTCGCGGGACTGGCCGACAAGGTCGAGGGCGAGACCGTTCCCGTCCCCGGCAGTCGGTTCGACTACACCCTGCGGGAGCCCCTCGGGGTCACGGTCCACATCGCCCCCTGGAACTATCCGCTGCTCCTGTCGGTGCGTTCGGTCGCTCCCGCCCTGGCGGCCGGCAACGCCGTGGTCCTGAAGCCCGCGAGCCTCACCCCGCTCACGGCCCTGTCGTTCGCCCGCCTCGTCAAGGAGGCCGGGGTGCCCGATGGGATCCTCAACGTCGTCCCCGGCCAGGGGGCCGAGGTCGGCGAAGCGCTCGTCGAGGACCCTCGATGCGGGTCGGTGACGTTCACGGGGAGCGGCGAGGTCGGCCAGCGGCTGGCCGTGCTCGCGGCCCGTCGCTTCCTCCCGACCACGCTCGAGCTGGGAGGCAAGGGGCCCGTGATCGTCCTCGCGGACGCCGACGTCGACCGGGCCGCGAGAGCGATCGGCTACGGGATCTTCGGCAACGCCGGCCAGATGTGCTGGGCCGCCTCGCGCCTCCTGGTCCACGAGAGCCTCCGCGCGCCGCTCCTCGAGAAGGTCCGGGCGACCGCCGAGCGCCTGAAGCTCGGACCCGGCCTCGCCGACGGGGTCGAGATGGGACCCCTCGTCTCCGCGGCCCAGGCCGAGACGGTCCTCGGCTACATCGACGTGGCCAGGTCGGACGGCGGGACGGTCGTGGCGGGAGGGGCGCGGGCCGCGGAGGAGCCGCTGCGGGCCGGCAACTTCGTCCGGCCGACCGTGATCACGGACGTCCCCCCGGGCTCCCGGGCCGTGCGGGAGGAGATCTTCGGCCCGGTCCTCGTGGTCGACTCGTTCACCGACCTCGAGGACGGCATCCGGAAGGCGAACGACACCCCCTACGGATTGCTCGCCGCCGTGTGGACCCGCGACCTCGGGACGGCCCACCGGGTGGCCCGCCGGCTCGAGTCGGGGATGGTGGTCGTGAACGAGTCGCCGACCACCTATCCCCAGACCCCCTTCGGCGGGTTCAAGGGAAGCGGCCTCGGGTTCGAGCAGAGCCCGCGGGCCGTCGAGGCCTACACCCGCCGCAAGAACGTCCTCCTCCAGCTGGGCGGCGGCCGTCGGTAGGCCCCGGAACGAGCCCCCGGGTTCGTACGAAACCCCAAAAGGCGGAGCCCGAAGTTCTCCCGCGCCGTGCCCGACGCTCCGGTCGCCGACCCCACGTGGGGAGTCTGCCGATTCTGCGCGGTCGCCGTCCCCCCCGGCGCGTCGAAGTGCTGGGAGTGCGGGGCCCCGGAGCCGATCGCCCCCCGAGACCTCCCGAAGCTGCGGGGGGGGACCAAGCGTCGCGTCCAGACGCTCCACTTCCTCCGCTCGCTCATCGTCGTGGGGGTGGTGGCCGGGCTCGCCTACGCCATGATCTCCCTCGCGATCTCCGGACCCCCCAACGTCCCCGACCCCCTCACGACCGCCGGCACGTGGACGATCGGGGCCGGGAACTTCTCCGCCCTCACCGGCAACATCACCGGTGGGGACTACGTCCAGGGAAACTTCACGACGGTCGCCCCCGCGGGGACGAACATCGAGGTCGCCGTGTACAACTCGACGCAGATCGTCCAGTTCGTCGAGGGCCAGGACCCCGTGCCGCAGTATTCGGTCGGGCCGGCGGACAACGGCGTGATCGTCTTCGCCGCCCCGTACACCGACACGTTCACCTTCGTCTTCACGAACCCGTACCCGCCCGCGACCCACCTCACGGTCGGGGTCTACATCGTCACCACGTACGAGTCGAACGTGGGGGACGACGGGTTCGGCTGAGCGCGGGCCGCGCCGCCTACTTCTCGTCCGTGGTCGCGGCCGCGGGCGCGCCCGCGTGGCGGGCGAGGTACTCGGCGGGGACCTGGTCGACCAGGAAGACGGTCTTGCCCGCGCGCATGATCACGAGCCCTCCGCGGCGCGCCTTCTGCGTGTCGACCACCAGGATCACGGGGTCCGGGGTCCGCACGCTGCCGGCCGCGCGGGCATCTTCCGCGGTCTTCGACAGGTGGACCTTCTTGCGGTCGGAGGGCTTGAGACCGACCTCGAGCACGATCGCGGCCTCGTCCGGGGTGACCGGGAAGAAGAGCTGGTCGGGGATGTTCTCGGTCGGGAGGTCCAGCTCGACGTCGACGGTATGGCCGTAGGTGGCCCGGATCTTCTCGTCGCGGACCTCGTAGCGCCCCTTGGCGTCCGTCTCCGCGATCGCGACCAGGTGCATCGTGCGCAGCCAGTGGTAGGCCGGATGCTTCTGAGAGATGGCCCGCACGATCGACGGGAGCGAGACCCACCCCGTCGGTTCCATCTCGAGGCCGTACCGGTCGGGGAAGTGGCGCAGGATCCCGGTGAGCACGCGGCCGAGGTGGTCGAGCTCCCGGTCGTTCATCAGGAACCGGCCCGGCTGCCCGCAGACCGGGCAGACCTCCGCGCGGAAGAAGCCGTGCTGGGCGCACTCCTTCAACATCGGCTCGTGGCCCCTACGCCTTGACCTTGTCGGCCTTCTTCTCGAAGTCGGTGAGCAGGTCCCCGTACAGGTCGGCCAGGTCCTTCAGGACCCGCTTGAGGACTGCCTGCGGCTTCTCGCCCTTCGTCCGGAGGAGGAGGGTCGGGTGGTCGAGGTACGGGTGGCCCAGGTAGTAACGAGCCTCCACGACCTTCTCCTCCTTCTGGAGCGATTCGACCAGCGGGATCAGGAGCGTCTCTTCCCCCCGCGGGAACTCCAGCCGGAGGAGGTCGTGCTCCTTCTCCACGACGCGAATCTCCATCTCGGGCCTCGAGAGTCGGCCCACCTGCGCTCGGTTCTTAAGGGTGGCGGGGCGGAGCCTCCGACCACCCCGAGAGGAGGGCTGTCCGGGCGCCGGAAGACGGGAGCGGAATAAGTTCGCCCGGGCCCCGGCCATCCGGAGCCGGTCACGTCTCGCCCGGGGAGGGGGGGTCTACGGGCTCGCAATGCCCTGCGGCGCCGGCTGGGTGGGCGGGCGCGGACAGGTGGCTCGGGAGGGCCGCACCGGCGCGGCGCGAACCCGATATAACCCGTGCCGTCTCCCGCACGACGATGCGATTCTTGGTCGTCGGGGGCGGGGCCCGCGAGCATGCGATCGGCTGGGCGCTCGCCCAGGCGCACGCCGAGGTCGTGGTCGCTAGTTCGAACACCAACCCCGGACTCCAGCGCCTGGCGGCCGCGTCGGCGCGGGTCGACCCGACCGACCAGGGTCGGGTCGTCGAGTTCGCCCGCGCCCAGCGCGTGGACGCGGCGGTGATTGGCCCCGAGGCTCCGCTCGCGGTGGGGCTCGCCGACGCGCTGCGCTCGGCGAAGATCCCCACGGTGGGTCCCGGCGGGGAGGCCGCCCGCATCGAGTCGTCGAAGCGGTTCTGCCGCGAGCTCCTGAGCCGGCACGGGGTCCCCGGGCAGCCGAAGTTCCTGATTCCCGCCTCGGTGGAGGAGGTCGACCGGGCGGTGGGGGAGTTCGCCGGCGCTCCGTTCGTCGTCAAGCCGAGCGGCCTCACGGCCGGCAAAGGCGTCTGGGTCCAGGGCGCGGACTTCACGGAGCCGAAGGAGGGTGCGACGTACGCCAAATCGCTCCTCCTCCAGGGCGGCTCGGTCCTCCTCGAGGAGAAGCTCGAGGGGGAGGAGTTCAGCCAGATGGCGCTCGTCACGGACTCGGGGATCTACCCGATGCCCGCGGTGCAGGACTTCAAGCGGGCGAAGGAGGGGAACCTCGGGGGCAACACCGGTGGGATGGGGTCGTACTCTCAGCGCGACCACCTGCTCCCGTTCCTCTCGGCCCAGGCGCGGGAGCAGGCGCTCACCATCCTGGAGCGCACGGTGGCGGCGCTCCGCTCGGAGGGCCTCTCGTACCGAGGGGTCCTCTACGGCGGCTTCATGCTGACCGCCCGCGGACCGCTCCTGCTCGAGTACAACGCCCGGTTCGGTGACCCCGAGGGGGTCAACGTCGTCTCCCTGTATGAGGAGGGAGACTTTGCCCAGCTCCTCCTCGGGGTGGCGAACGGCCGGGTCGACCCGAACTTGGTGCGGTTCCGACTGCGGGCCACCGTCGTCAAGTACGTCGTCCCGCCGGGGTACGGGGACCGCCCCCAGGCCGGAGGGGTCCTCGAGGTCGACGCCCCCGCGATCGAGGACGCGGGAGTCCACGTGTTCTACGGGAGCGTCGAGGAGGTCGGTCCGGGCCGGGTGCGGCTGTCGAACTCGCGCGGCATCGCCCTCACGGCCGAGGCGAGCGCCATCCACGAGGCGGGGACGCGGGTCGAGGCGGCGCTGAAGTTCGTGAAGGGCGCCTACTACGTCCGGCACGATATCGGCACCAAGGAGGACCTCGCACGACGGACCGAGCACATCCGCCAGCTCCTCGCGCCTGGCGCGAAACCCTCGCCGCTCCCGCTGAGCGTGGCGCCCCCGAACGCCCCGCCGTCGAGCTCGGCCTCGCCCGAAGAGATGATCGGCTAGGCCGCCCCGAGAGAGCACGGAGCGCGCCAAGCGTAAAATAGCGTCCGCCCGCTAGCAGGCCTCCTCCCATGTTCTGCCCCGTGTGCAAGCGTTCCATGCAGCCGGACCGCCCCCAGGGCGTCTGGCGCTGCAAGGGGTGCGGAACGACGGTCCCGCTCGGCCGGGGCGTCGAGGTCGGCCGCTCGACCCCGCAGAGCCGCGCGGTGGCGGTCGTCGAGGAGGCGCGCGTGGCGACCCTGCCGACGGCCCAGGAGATCTGCCCCAAGTGCGAGAACGGCACCGCCTACTACGTCCTGCGCCAGACCCGCGGCTCCGACGAACCGGAGACCCGTATCTTCGAGTGCACGAAGTGCGGGCACAAGTGGCGGGAGTACCAGTGAGCCCGACCCCGTTCGAGCCGATCGCGCGGGTCTTCGCGCCCGACGCGGTGGGACGGGACGTACGGGTGCGGGGCTGGCTCCAGAAGGGCCGCTCGTCCGGCGGGATCCTCTTCCTCCTCCTGCGCGACCGCTCCGGCGCGGTCCAGGTGACCGGTCGCAAGGACCGCCTCGGGGAGGCGGTCGTCGAGGCGGTCGGCCACGTCCAGGTCGAGGGGGCCCTCGAGGTGGAGGGGACCGTCGCCGAGGACCAGCGGGCGCCGGGCGGCCGCGAGGTCCGGGCCCGCGCCATCCGGATCATCGACGCGGGCGAGCCGTTCCCCATCTTCTCGGAGCAGACCGAGGAGTTCCTCCTCGACCAGCGGCACCTCGCCATCCGCTCTCCGGAGTTCGTGGCGACCTTCCGCATCAAGGCCCAGCTCCTCGCCGCGCTCCGGGAGTTCCTCACCCGGGAGGAGGTCCTCGAGATGACGCCCCCGGTCCTGACCGGCAACGCGGCCGAAGGGGGCCCCGAGGCCTTCCGCTTCGACTACTTCGGGCGGCCCGGCTACCTCAGCCAGACGGCCCAGCTCTACCTCGAGGCGCTCCTGCCGCCGCACGAGCGGGTCTACGCGCTGACCCCCTCGTTCCGCGCCGAGAAGTCCCGGACCCCCCGCCACCTCACCGAGTACCTGCATCTCGAGGTCGAGCTCGCCTGGTGCGACCTGGACGGCATCCTCGACTTCATCGAGCGGATGTTCGCCTCGGTCTGCTCGACCGTGGCGGAACGGTGCCCGAAGGAGCTGGCGCAACTCGGCCGGCCTCCCGAGGAGCTCCGGGCCATCACCCCGCCGTTCCCCCGGCTCACCTACACCGCGGCGATCGATCGGCTGAAGGGGCAAGGGTTCCCGGTGGAGTGGGGCGCCGACCTCGGCAGCCCGGAGGAGCGGGCCCTGACCCTCGAGTCCCCGAAGCCGCTCTTCCTCACCCACTTTCCGCGCCAGATCAAGGCGTTCTACATGACCCAGAGCGCCGACGACCCGCGGACGGTGGAGGCCGCCGACCTGCTCGGCCCCGAGGGGTACGGGGAGCTCGTGGGCGCCTCCTGTCGGGAGACGAGCATCGACCACCTCCTCGAGCGGCTGCACGAGCTGGGCGTCGACCCGGCCGAATACGAGTGGTACCTCGACCTGCGCCGGCACGGGAACGTGCCGCATGCCGGCTTCGGTCTGGGGGTCGAGCGACTGCTGCGGTGGATGCTGCGGCGGGAGCACATCCGGGACACGACGCCCTTCCCGCGGACCCCGTCGCGCCACACTCCCTGAGACGGGCGTCCGCTCCGGGCGGAGCAAGGCTCAAGAGTGAGGGCGTGCCTCGCGCCGATGTACTCTCCCGTCGGAGAATCGAGCGTGCGTCCAGAACAGGGTGACCGGGGAGCCGAGAGCACCGGCCCGCCGGCGGTGCCCAAGCCCCACCCGCTCCTCGTGGAGCGGATCACACACGCCGACATCCCCGCCATCTGCGCGCTCCTGAAGAAGGTCGGGGACGGGCAGCCCGCGGGGTTGCCGAGCGAGCTGCTCAAGGCCTGGCAGCCGGGACCGCTCGAGTTCACGAGCCAGATGGAGGGGGTCACCTACTTCGCCGCCCGGCGGGAGGGTCGGGTGCTCGGCACGATCGGCTGCGAGCTCCGGCACGGCACCTGCCACGTGATGGTCCTCGCGGTCGACCCCGAGGCGCGCCGCCAGGGCGTGGCGTCCGCCCTCCTCACGAGCGCGACCGAATGGGCCAAGCGCTCGAGCGCCCCCTCCGTCTGGGTCGACGCGTTGGCCCGGTTCCTGCCCGTGGCGGCGTTCTTGAAGCGCCACGGGTTCACCGAGGCCGGAACGCTGCACAAGCACGAGTTCGGCGAGGATATCGCGCTCTTCGAGCGGGTCCTCTAGCGCGACGCCCGGCTGGCCGCCGTCCGGGCCCGGACCGTCGGGACCCCGTGGGTCTCCTGCAGGGCGCGCAGGCGTCGCAGCCCTTCCTCCGGCCGGCCGCGGAAGAAATCGCGCGCCCCGCGCGCTAGTTCGATGGCCTCGAGCTCGGTCGCGATGCCGTGCGTCCGTTCCTCGACCAGGTAGTCTCCGTACTCGGTGATGTAACGGGGGAGGTTCGCCTTGAGCCGACCGACCGCCTGGAGGCGGAGCGCCCGGATCTCCTGTTTCAGGGCCGCGAGCTTGCCCGCCCGTAGCTCCGCCTCGAGCTCGAGCGCGCACTCGGCCGGGTCCTGGGGCGGCTCGACCCCGAGCACCGCCATGTCCTTGAGGAGCGAGACGACGCGCTCCAGCTCCTCGCGGGCCTGGTCGAGGTGGCGCTCCTTGATCGCGACGACCCGGTCGACCTGACGGTAGGTCGCCAGGGCTTGGGCGATGTCCCCCGAGCGGGCCGTATGCAGCGCGTCCTCGATCTGGTCGCGCTCGAGACGGCTGTCGACGGAGTAGGCCTCGAGGCGGGTGAGACGGCCCTTCGTGCGCTTCTCCCACTCTTCGAAGGCCGTCACGATCCGCTTCTGCGCGATTCGCTCGATCCCGCGGACGACCTCCGCCCACGGCTCCGGATTCCAGGCGGTCCGCGCGGCCTCCTCGGCCCACGACGGGAGGTGCGGGATCTCGATCCCGAGCGCCTCGACGTTCTCCTCCCACTGGTCCAGCCGCGCCAGCCGACGCGTGAGCTCGCCGGCGAATGGGCTGGGGCCGGGACCGGGACCGGTTCGTCGACCGCCCGGGCGATGCCCCGCCGCGGGGGAGGCAGCGCCGGGGGGAGGGAGCGTTCCATCCTCGGAGTGCGAGGACGACCCGTCCGCCGGCTCGTCGTCGCCCGACGGAAGGGGAGCGTGACACGACGGGCAGAGGTAGGCGTCCGCCGAGACCGGAGTCCCGCACCGCGGGCACACCATGCCCTCGCTCGGCATTGACCTAGGCAGAATAACTCACGGAGGTTTAAATCCGAGAGCGACCCCGACGGGTGGGCTCCGGGGGAGGGGCAGGAGGCGCACCCATCGGGTGGTCCCAGGGAGAACACCTCTCTACCGCCGGGAAGGACCAGTTCCCCGGTGAGGCCCCCGCGGGGTAGCGCGAGGGAGGTTATCCCGCGGCGGACGTTGGCCGCGTTCGTGAAGGTCTCGACGCTCTTCTTCGACTTTGGGGGGACGCTGGCTCGCTCCTGGATCACGGACGGTCGCCACCCGTCCGAGTTCTGGGCCCGGGCACTGGAACGGAACGGGATTCCGGTCGACCTCGAGGCCGTGCGAACGGCGCTCGACGCGACCGCCCGGGAGCTCGATGGGCGAATCTACGACTACCTCGGACGGACCCCGGAGTTCTGGCGGCTGCTCGACCATCGGGTCATGGACCGTCTCGGGATCGTCCGGCGCCGGGAGGGGCTGACCGAGGAGTTGGAACGCGACTTTCTACAGGCCTCCACGGGCGAGCTGTATCCCGAGACGCTCGCGACGCTCAACGCCCTCCAAGACCGGAACATCCCGCTCGGGATCATCTCCAACCACAACGATGGCCTCCGGGGCATCCTGGCCTACCATGGCGTCGCCCGGTTCTTCCGGACGGTCACGTACTCCCAAGAGGTGGGGGCCGAGAAGCCCGACCGCCGGATCTTCGACCTCGCCCTCGGACGCGCTCGATGTGACCCCGCCGAGGCGGTTCACGTCGGCGATTCGTGGGAGGCCGACGTGGTCGGCGCCACCCGGGTGGGCATGCGTGCGGTCTGGCTGAACCGTCGCCACGTCGCGCCACCGCGTCCGTGCGAACATATCGGCGACCTGCAGGGAGTCATTCCGTTACTGTCGCCGTGAGTACACCGCGGGCGCCCCGTTCCGGCCCCCGGCCCTAGGGCCGGGTCAGTCCTGCCCTCGCCGTCATTTTCGAGTGAAGGGTTTCTCCACCGCCGGGTCCGGCAACCGCTAGCTCGTCGGAGTCGCGGCCCATCGCGACGTCCCCGGCCTCGCATCCATGCGGCGAAGTCGGAGGGAAACTGCAGGGGGTGAGATTTGAACTCACGAACTCCTACGAGACTAGGACCTCAACCTAGCGCCTTTGACCAAGCTGGGCCACCCCTGCACGGCCGGCGGCGGCTACGGGGTGCGAGCATTAACCTTTGCGAAGGCCGCGAGCCCGGCGGGGTCCCCGCTGCGGGCCCTCCAAAGAGACTTGTAGCGATGCGCGGTCGTCGAGCGTCCATGCCGGACCGCCCCGACGCTGGCGTCACGGTCTTCATCGGGCTCAAGCCGACGATGACCTACGTATTCCAGGTGGTGACGCAGCTCAACTCGGGGGCGGGCCCCGTGGTCGTGAAGGCCCGCGGGAACGCGATTGCCAAGGCGGTCGATGTCGTCGAGGTGGTCCGCCGTCGCTTCCTCGCTGGCCAGGTTGACGTCGGTCCGATCCGAATCGATACCGAGCGCCTCACCAACCGCGACGGTCGGGACGCCAACGTCTCGTCGATCGCGATCCCGGTCACCCGGACGGGCCCGCTCCCGGCCCCGGGCCCGGGGCCGGCGCCGGGGACGCCGAGGTCCCCGTAGCCGCCCGGACGACCCAGGTGCCGGCCGCGAGGTCCCCCAACCGTTGCCGCTCGGCCGTGGCGACGATCCCCAGGTACCCGATGAGGCCGAGCATGCCGACGGCGAGGGTAGTGCCGACCAGGAGGGTCAGCGCCGCCAGGAGCCCCGCCGGGAGCGGGAACCCCTCGAAGGAGACGTTCGCGGGCAGCGAGCTGACCACCAGGAGGGCGACCGCGCTGGCGACCGCCACCCCCACGACCGAGAGCAACGGGATGCGGAAGGCGTTCCGCACGAGCGAGGAGAAGAGGTCGGGGGGCCGGAGCTGCCGCTGGCGGACGACCAGCCCGAAGAGCCGCTTTCCCGCCGTCGTCCCGAAGAGCCACTCGGCGAGGACGAAGTAGAGCGCGGCGAGGCTGATGTAGCCGTAGACGACCGCGTTATACGCGATGCTGTCGAGGACCCCGTTCAAGCCGCCCGGGGTTACGCGGGCCAGATAGACCCAGAGCAGGATGGCCGGAAGGGTGACGATCACGAGGTCGACGAGGAACGCCCAGGTCCGGACCCCCGCCGTCGCGAACCGGCGCCGGGTGAGGTCCAGCGATATCCCCACCAGCGACCGGGCGGTCAGCCAGCCCCGGTAGCTCTCCCGTCCGTTGGAGGTCCCCTGAGCCGCTGCCGCGTCCAGGTTGGCCTGGTCGCTGACGACCCAGCCCGGGACCGGTAAGCCCTGCCACGGTCGGTCGGGGGGAGCCGGAGGGACCTGGAGGAGCAACGCAGCCTCCCGGGCCCCGCTGCGCGCGGCGAGCGCGGCGCCGGAGAGCGACCCCGCGAAGTCCCCGTCCACTCCCTCCCGGAACGACCGGCCCAGTTGGCCGGTCGGCGTCGGGGGAGGGCTCTGGGCGGGGGCGCCCGGCACCGGATCCCACGACCGCCCCAGGGCGTGGTGCAGCCCGTAGGCCGTCGCGAAGGCGAGCAGGCCCGAGAGGTAGACCAGGTCGAGGATCCCCGCGCCGCCGATGACGTACAGCCCCGGGGTCGACGACGGGTAGAGCGGGGGCTCGTGCAGCACGTCGGCCCCGACGACGACCCCGAACGTCCCGGCGATGTAGGCGAGCGGTAGCGCGAGCGCCTCGGCCCCCCGCAGGAGCCAGGGCGCCGCCAGGAACACGATGAGGCCGGCGAGGACCGGGGGCATCAGGTACTGCGGGAACCCCTCGGAGATCCCTTGGCCGGCGACCGCGTAGGAGAAGAGGAACGTCAGGACCATCACCCCGTCCGTGAGGGCGAGGAGGCCGGCGACGTGTTCGACCAAGCCGTCACGGCGCCCGCGACCCAGGAGGAACAGCGCGACGGGGGCCAGCGCGGCGAGCAGGACAACCCCGACCGTGCTGGGCACCGCCGCCGGGAAGGCCACCACCACCGCCAGACCGGCGAACGCGACCACACCGTAGGTGCCCAGGAAGACGGTCGCCGAGCGGCGGACCGGAGGGGCCACCCGGCCCAGGGCGAGGATCGCGACGACGATCGGGAAGACCGCCCCGCCGAGGCTGATCCCGAGGACGTCGTTCGAGACGGGGAGGAGCGGGAGGTCCGCGAGGGTCGCCGCGGCGGCCCCGGGCAGCAGCAACCAGAAGGCCCGGCGGCCGAGCCCGACCGACTCGGCGAACGCGGGATGCTCGAACGCGCAGAGAAAGAGGACCGCCCAGAGGACGGCGGGAAGCGCGACCGAGATCGCGTTCCCGGTGATGTCGAAGACCAGCTGTCCGGGGTCGATCACGATCCTCCGCCCGGGAACGCGGGCGAAGGTCGAGGCGCGCGCGGGGCCTAAACGTTTTGTCGGCAAGTCCCCCTCGCCGGACATGGCCCCTCCGCGCGTCGAACAGGATTCCCTGGGTCCCCGCGACGTTCCCGACTCGGCCTACTGGGGGATCCAGACGCTGCGGGCGCAGGAGAACTTCCCGGTCAGCGGCGTCCGGGCCTCCCCCCACCTCATCCGGGCCTACGGGCTCCTGAAACTCGCCTGCCTCCGCGCGAACGTCGCGCTCGGGGTCGTCGACGCGACCCGCGGGAAAGCCATCGAGCAGGCCGCCCGCGAGGTCGCCGACGGAAAGCTTTCCGCCGAGTTCGTCGTCGACGTCTTCCAGGCGGGCGCGGGCACGAGCTTCCACATGAACGTCAACGAGGTCCTCGCCAACCGGGCCCTCGAGATCCTCGGGAAGCCCCGGGGGGACTATGCGACCCTCAGCCCGAACGACCTCGTGAACCGGGGCCAGTCGACCAACGACACGTTCCCGACGGCCGCGCAAGTGGCGACCCTGTTCGCCCTGGCCGAGGTCCGCACGTCGGTCGGAGCGCTGGCCGCGAGCCTCCGCCGCAAGGGGGAGGAGTTCCGTCGGCTCCCGAAGGCCGGCCGGACCCACCTGAAGGACGCGATGCCGGTGACCCTCGGCGCCGAGTTCCTCGCCTACGCCTCGGCGCTCGACCACCTTCTCGAGCTCCTCCCCGGGGTCGAGGGCGCGCTCGCCGAGGTCCCGCTCGGGGGGAGCGCGGTCGGCAGCGGCGTCAACTCCCCCGCCGGGTTCCGCGCCCGAGCGGTGCAGGAGTACGCGAGCCTGGCCGGGCTTCCGCTGCGGGTCGCCCGGGACCCGTTCGAGACGATGCAGAGCCGCTGGCCCCTGGGGGCTGCTTCCGGGTGGCTTCGCACGCTCTCGCTCGAGCTCATCCGCATCGCGAACGACCTGCGCCTGCTCGCGAGCGGTCCGGCGACCGGGCTGGACGAGGTCCGCCTACCCGAGATCCAGCCGGGCTCGTCGATCATGCCCGCGAAGGTGAACCCGTCCGCGGCGGAGTGCCTGAACATGGTCGCCTTCCACGTGGTCGGCGCCGACGCGGCGACGGCGCTCGCGGTGCAGGCCGGCCAGCTCGAGATCAACGTGATGATGCCCCTCGCGGCCTACGAGGTGCTCTTCGCGGCCGAGATCCTGGCCCACTACCTACCGGTCTTCGCGCGGACGTGCGTGGACGGGATCACCGCGAACGCCCCCCGGCTCGAGAGATTCGTGTTCGAGTCCGCGGCCCTCGCCACGATCCTCACCCCCCGGTTCGGCTACCTTCGGGTCGCCGAGCTGTTGCATGCGGCCGAGCGGGAGGGGCGCCCGGTGCGGGAGCTCCTGGTCGAGCGGGGGATGCTGACCCCGGCCGAGGTCGAGGCGCTGCTCGGGAATGCGGCCCTCCTGAAGCTGACCGAACCGGTCCCGTAGGAGAGGGCGCCGTTAAACCCGCAGCGGTCCTCCGACCCTTCGGGCCGAATGGCGACGATCGAGGAGACCGCCCTCTCCCTGGGCAACCCGACGAGCGACGAGTTCCGCCGGGCGACGGAGGTCCTCGGGAAGGTCGGCCTGACCCAGTACGAGGCCCGCGCCTACATCGCGCTGGTCGCCCGCGGGGTCGGGGACGCGGCCACGCTCGCCTCGGCGGCCGGCATCCCGCGCACGAGCGCCTACAAGGTCCTCGAATCGCTCGCGGAGAAGGGGTACGCTAAGCCGACCGGCGGTAAGCCCATCCTCTTCCGCCCGACGCCCCCGATCGACGTCGCCGAATCGCTGAAGGGGGCGATCCAGGAGGTCTTCGAGCGCCTCGCGAACCTGCACCGGGTCGTCGCCGAGCACGGCGAGCCCCAGCTCGTCTACCTCCTCTCCGGGCGGGACAAGGTGGTCCAGAAGATTGGCGACCTGCTCGACCAGTCGACCCGGACGTTCATCCTCACGACGCCGGGGGTCGCCGAGCTCCGGGACGAGCTCGGCAAGAAGTTCCTGCACGCGGTGAAGCGCGGCGTCCAGGTCACGTTCGTGACCGCGCCGCTGCAGCGGGTCCCCGAAGGCGTGGAGTACGTCCCCCGGGACAACCTGCTCGCGACCGAGGTCCTCGCGGACGGCGAGCACGCCCTGCTCGCGGCGCCGGGGCTGGACGCCTGCGGGTTCACCGACAACCCGATCCTGACCTCCCACCTCAAGCAGTTCCTCGAGGTCGTCCTTGAGAGCGGGCGCGGGCCCTCGACGTGAGCCCCTCCGCGACCCGGGGCCCCCGGCGGCCGCCGGTCGAGCGGGTCCGGCTCGCGTTCGCCGGTCGGGCCGGAGCCGAGCTCGCGGCCCAGCTTCCGGACGGGTACGTGCGCCTCGGCCGGGTCGTGCTCGTCCGATGGCCCGACACCCTCCGCCGGCACTTCCCGTCGCTCGCGGCGGACCTCGCCTCGGCCCTCGGGGTCCAGACGGTCCTCCGGGCCACCGGTCCCGTCGAAGGGGAGCTGCGCACGCCCCGCGTCGAGCTACTGTTCGGGCACGAGACCGAGACCGAGGTCGTGGAGCACGGGGTCCGCTGGCGGTTCGATGCGGCCCGCGTGATGTTCGCCGCGGGCAATCGGACCGAGCGACTGCGCGCGGGCCGTCTGGTCCGACCCGGGCAGACGGTGGTCGACCTCTTTGCCGGCATCGGCTACTTCGCCCTCCCCGCGGCCCGCCTCGGGGGAGCCTCCCGCGTCGTCGCGGTCGACCGCAACCCGGTGTCGATCGCCTATCTCGAGGAGAACGCCCGGCTGAACCGGGTGAGCGACCGGGTCGCCCCGGTGCTCGGGGACAGCCGGTTCATCCCGTTGCGAACGGGCGCCGCGGACCACGTCTTCCTCGGCTACCTCCCCTCGGCCCTCCCCTGGGTCGGGCGGGCGGTCCCGTTGCTCCGCCCCGCCGGGGGCGAACTGCATGTGCATCTCGTCGCCGACTCGCGCCGGGCGGTCGAGACGACCGAGGGCGAGGTCGCCCACGCGGTCGAGAGGGCGGCCGGGGCGATCCGGGGGACTCCGCACGGCCGGGAGGTGAAGCCGTACGGGCCCGGGCGCACCCACGTGGTGGTGGACGTCCTCGTCCGGCCCCCGGTGGCATAACGCGCGCGGCCCGCGTCTAGCTTCGAGCGGCGGCGGCCAGCGGCGGGCGGCTCCGCAGGGTGCGGACCGCCTCCGGGAACGCCGCCTCGAACCGCCGGAGGTCGGCGGGGGGGTTGGAGAAGGAGACCCGCACGAAGTTCGACCCGTGGCGGGGGGAGAGGTAGTTCCCGGCCCGGACGAACACCCCGTGGCGGAGGAGCATCTCCTCCTGGATCGCCTCGGGCGAGACGCCGAGCGCGCTCACGTCGATGACGGTCATCGACGCCCACGACGGGTAGACCGGTAGGGAGGCGCCGGGGACCGCCCGGACGGTCGCGGCAATCCGCTCGTTGTTCGCCCGCGTCTGGCGGACGACCTCGGGCAGCCAGGTCGGCTTGGTCCGGAGCGCGGCGGCGGCGGCGACCTGGGAGAGGATGTTGACCCCGAGGTCGTTCGTGTTGAACCGCGCGATCGCCGCGAGGCGGTCGGGGGCCGCGGAGAGGCCGCCGATGCGCAGACCCGCGAGCCCGCAGTTCTTCGAGACGGACCAGACCGTGACGGTCTCTTCGGGGGCGAACTCCGCGCCGAGGGTGGGGGACGGGGAGAAGTCGCGGTAGGTGACGTCGTTGAGGAGCGTGAGGTGGTGGTCGCGGGCGAGCTCCGCGATCGCCCGCACCTCCTCCCGGGGGTAACCGGACCCGAGCGGGTTCAGGGGGTCGATCAGGAGGATCATCCTCGTCTTCGGGGTGATCGCCGCCCGCACCCGGTCCGCGGTCAGGCGGTAGGGCGGGGCGTAGATGTCGAGGTTGACGGTCCGCGCCCCGGAGAGCTCGACGAACCGGTGGATGATGAGGTAGCTCGGGTCCGAGGCGATCACCTCG